>JAYTML010000084.1:0-9340 GCA_043728655.1 Chthoniobacter sp.
GTGCGGGGTTTTTGCGGCGAACGCGAGCAGAGCGACGATATTTCCGTGGTGTCCGTGCGATGGAACGGAATCGCCAAATCACGAACAACGAATGACGAATGACGAATGACGAATGACGAATGACGAATGACGAAAGAAAACCGAATGCCGGATCACGACCGGTTTGCTGCGCCCTTTGGGCCTCGCGCTTCGGCGTTTCCCCGGCACCCGGCATTCGTCATCGTCCCGGTCCACCGCCTCAGCCCCGCAGAATCAGATAGACCTTCATCCGCCCGCTTGCAGCGTTCCCTCATTCACCCACAGCCCTCCCTTTGAAAACCAAGAAATCCATGGCCGCAAAAAAGTCCGACATCCCGCCGCGCAAACACTACGTCCTCGACACGAATGTCCTCATCCACGACCCGCAGTCGGTCTTTCATTTTGAGGAGAACAATGTCTGGGTGCCTGTGGAAGTGCTGGAGGAGCTGGACCGTTTCAAATCCGAATCGACCACGCGCGGGGCGAATGCGCGCGAAGTCCACCGGCGGCTGAGCGAGCGCTTCCTCACCACGGAGCAGATGCGCGACGGTGTGAAGCTCGACAATGGCGGGCACCTCCGCGTCTTCATCAATCCGGCGATCCGGCACGTCGGCAAGGAATGGCAGATCCTCGCGGAATCGCCGCGCTTCGCCCAGGTGCAGACGCTTTTCCCCGACCTAGAGAGCACCGACAACCGGATCCTCGCCAGCGCGGCCTACCTCGCTGACACGCAGGCCGCGGGCGCGATCCTCGTCACCAAAGACCTCAACATGCAGCTCAAGGCGCGCGCCCTCGGGATCGAGGCGCAGGACTACCGCACCGACCGGGTGGAGGACAATGACATCCGCCGCACCCAGCGCCGCAGCGGGCACGAGGAGTATGAGGCCATCGACATCCCCGGCCACACGCTCCAGGCGTTTGCGAGCCAGGAGCAGATCGTCCTGCCGCAGGTGAAAGGGCTGCTGCCAAACCAGTACGTGCTTTTGCGCAACGAGGAGGAGCCCACCCACGGCGTCCCCGCGCGGCATCTTGGCGGCGGCTCCTTTCACCGCCTGCGCAATGACCGCATCGTCATCCGCGACGGGCGCACCCTCCAGGCGGCGAATCTCGGCCAGCGCTTCTTTCTCGATGCGCTCTACGATCCCGCGCTCACGCTCATCACCGTCTATGGCAAGGCCGGCACCGGCAAGACGCTCCTCAGCGTCGGCGCGGCGCTCGAGCAGGTGCAGTGCGGCGACTACGAGAAAATGCTCATCACCCGCGTCATCATGCCCACGGGCCGGGACATCGGCTTTCTCCCCGGCCGCATGGAGGAGAAAATGCAGCCCTGGGTGCAGCCCGCCTACGACGCGCTCGAACAGCTCCTCGGCAAGCCGCGCAAGCCCGAGCATTTCGCGCAAAAGAAGCAGAGCGCACGCAAATCCCAGCCGCCTTATGCGGCGGGTGCCGGCGGCTCATCCGCGGGAAAGATCGCGCGCCCCTACGAGCCGCTCATGCAGGCCGGGCTGCTCGAGATCGAAGCCATCGCGCACATCCGCGGCCGCTCGATTCCGAAGGCGATCTTCATCGTGGACGAGGCGCAGCAGCTCACTCCGCACGAGGCCAAGACGCTCGTCACCCGCATGGGGAAGGGGAGCAAGATCATCCTCATCGGCGACCTCGCGCAGATCGACAATCCCTACGTGGACGCGCACACCAACGGCCTCGTCTTCACCCGCAACCGCCTCCAGGGCCAGCCCTTCATGGCGCACATCAATCTTTTCAAAGGTGAGCGCAGCGAGATGGCGGAAGTGGCGGCGAATCTGATGTAGCAGGCAATGAAAGAGGTATTCCGCCATGCTGACTCCGCGCTGGTCGGGCTGTACCAGTCGATGCTGGAGGACGCGGGGATCGGGACGTTTGTCCACAACAGCGGCACGCAGCAGGCGATCGTCGGCAGCGTGCTCACCGCACTCTGTCCGCTGCCGCAGTTTTTTCCCACGCTCTCCGTGCTCCGGGACGAGGACTACTCGGAGGCGATGACGATCCTGCGCAGCCTGCGCGAGGCCGGGCCGGTGCCGCTTGCGGACTGGCTTTGCCCGCGCTGCGGCGAGAGCGTTCCCGGCCATTTCACCGTGTGCTGGAACTGCGGGAATCCGGGCGGTGCGGATCCGCCGTAGCTGTAGGGGAATCTGACAGCTTCCCCTACACTGGCGTTTCCGCCTCCCCGCGCCGGAGCGTGATGTGGATGATCTCCGCCGGGGCACGGGTGCGGAGTGGGAACCAGTTGCCGGTGCCGTTGGAGACGACGAGGGCGCGCGGCCCCTGCCGGTAGAGGCCGGACCAGTAGCGGTAAAGCAGCGGGCCGAATCCGATGCCCGGCGTGACCATGAGCTGCCCGCCGTGGGTGTGGCCGGCCAGGGTCAGCGGGATGTTTTCCGCAAAGTCAAAGGCGTGCGGGTGGTGCGCGAGGAGGATGGGGAAAGCGCCGGGCTGAAGCTGGCCGAGAAGTGCGCGCATGGAGCCGGCGATGGCGGCGTCGCCACGGCTGGCGGGGTCGTGCGCGTGCTGGCCGGCCGCGCCCCAGCGGAGGCCGAGGATCTGGATGGCGATGCCACGGATGGTGACGCCGGCCGTTTCATTGACGAGCAGGCGCAGCCCGGCGGCGCGCGTCCGGCTGCGGAAGGCGGCGGCGTCTTCAAAGAGGTCGTGGTTTCCCTCGCAGAGAAAGACGCCGTGCGGCGCGTGCAGCCGGCGCACGACGGCGAGGCCGGCATCCAGGTCGCTGAGTGCGAAATTGATGAGGTCGCCGGTGAAGAGGATGAGGTCGGCACGGAGGTCATTCGTGGCGGCGACGATCCGGTCGAGCACTGCGCCGCGCGTGAACTGCCCGACGTGGAAATCGGTGACGTGCGCGATGGTGAGGCCGTCGAGCGCGGCGGGCAGGTCCGGCAGCGCGACGGTGAGCCTGCGGATGCGAAAGCGCTCGATCTGCCAGAGCGCGACGGCTGCCGCGCCGACCGTGGTGAGCGCTGGCAGCGCGGTGCCGAGGAGCCGGGCAAAATCGCGCCGCGTCAGGTGATGCGGGCCGGTGGCTGGGGGCGCGGCGCTGGGGCCGGCGCGGCTTTCGAGCACCCGGCGCACGCCGGTGACGAGCGCGCGTGCGAGTGCGTAGGGAATCCAGAGGAGAAGCATCGGGAACAGCAGCAGGCAGTGCCAGAGATAGACAACGGTGAGCCATTGGTGCGTCAGCACCGCATCGAGGCCGAGGTCAAAGCGGCGCTCCAGCATCACCAGCCCGAGCCCGAGCGCCTGAGCCGCCATGAATATGCCGAGCGGGATCCGCCACGGCCCGCCGCCGCGCATGCGGCGGAGTACGCGGTCCGCGCGCCACCACCACAGAAAGTCGCCGAGAAAAAGCGTGAGAAGGATTGCGCCGATAATGCCCATGTGTGCGTTCACTTTGCGTGCCGCTGCGAGGAGGACAAGCGGGAGCTTTGGCGGGGCGACTTGGAGTTGAAAACGGACGGCTCATCGCGTCTGCTCGGCGCTCATGGCCCGTCAGGAGAAAAAACGCATCGACACGAACGCATCGGAATCCGCCCGCCCCGGCCTGAACGCCGCATTCGCTGGACTGGACGTGCCGAATCTTCCCGCCGGGCCTGAGCCAGCCGCGGCGGCGGAAAAGCCGGGCGCGATTTGGAAAATGGGCCGCGTGGTCCTGCGGCGGGAGACCGCCCATCGCGGCGGAAAGACGGTGATCGTGATCCATGATTTCGCCACGCACCTGCCGGCGTCGGTGATTGAGACCGTGGCGAAAAAGGTGCGCGCCGCGTGCGGCTGCGGCGGCACGGTGAGGGAGCGTACGATCGAGATTCAAGGCGACCAGGCGGCGAAGATCCGCGCCGTTTTGGAGGCGGAGGGATTTCACGTGGCCGGGGTCAAGTGAGGGGGCGGCCGGGGCTAAGGCAGTAGCATTTATCATAATAATGAGAATCTGACTCGCGCCGCTGAGAGGAGCTTCAGCGGATTCGGATGGCGCGCACGATTTTCCAAGTGAATCTGCCGGGAACAAGGCCTGCACAGGCAGAAAAGGCATGACCGCTGCTTTTACGGATGCTCACGAAGCGCGCGGAAATCCCCGTTTCGAGCCCCGTATGCCCCAACCGCAACCCAAGCACTCCGACTACACGGAATTTCTCCCGCAGAACGACCGCCGCATGCCCCTGCCGATCACCCATCTCCCCGTGACAGCGATCGGTGGGCCGGCCGATCCGACCTTGGAAATACGGACGCTCATCGAGCAGCTCCAGCAGACCGCGCGTGATGCCCGCTTGGAGATGCGGGCCGCCGAGCAGGAAAGGGATGGGCTGGCACAGCAGCTCGCCCGCGCCGAGCAGCAGATGCACTCCCTGCGGGAGAACGAGCGCGAACTGCGCTCCCATTTTGTGGAGGTGACATCGCTCATCAAGGAGCGCGACTCCGCGATGGACGAAAGCGAACGGCGCGCCAAGGCGCTCGCCGAGGCGACGAGGAAACTGGAAGGCACCGTGCGCGAGCGGAGTGACGCCCAGCGCCAGCGCGACGACGCGATCCGGCAGCGCGAAGAAGCGGCCCGAAAACTTGAAGCCAACTGCCGGGCTGCCGACGAGCAGTCCCGGCTGATCGGTGAAACCCAGAAACAGCTTCTCGCCATCCGCCAGGCCCGCGACGGCGCGCATGCGCAGCTCCTCGAAGCGGCCGACAAACTGCGCCGTGCGGAGGATCAGGCCGCTGATCTCGAATACCACCGCGAACTCGCTGAGAAGGCCGCGAAGCAGGCCGCCGCCGAGGCCGCCGAATACCGCCGCCAGCTACAGGCGACCGCTTCCGATCGGGACGCCACAGCGAAGCAGGTTGAGGAACTCACGCAGGAGCTCGACGCACAGCGCAGGAAACTGCTCGATCTCGCGGAGGAAAAAAGCGCCGTCACCCAGGCCGATGGAGAGCACGCCGCCGCGCTCGCCGAGGCCCGCGACCAGGTGCTCAGCCTCTCGCAGGAGCGCGACGCCGCTCGTGCCCGCGTGCAGGAGCTGGCAAAGGAGCTCGAGGAACTGCACGCGCAGTTTCAGGACTTTCGCGACAGGCAGGGGGAGGAGACCTTGCAGACGCTCGCGGAGGCCCATGAAAAAGTAGCCGCACTCGAGGCGCAGGCGCGTGATTCGGGGCAAAGCGCGGACACTCTCCGGCAGGAGCTCGACGCGGTGAATCAGCAGTTCGCCGCCGCCCAGTCGCTGAGCGAAGCGGTGGCGGCAGGGCAGGCCGAGATCCAGCGGCAGCTCGCCGCGGTCAGCGCCGAGCGCGACGCCGCGCGGACCTCTGTGCAGGCGGCGCAGAAGCAAATCGACCACATCATTCGCGACCGCGACAGCATCCGCCAGCTCTCTACGGAGAATGCGCTGACGCTTGAGGCTCAGATCGTCGCACTGCGGGCGCAGGCAGCCTCATTTGAAAAGGCCGCGACAGACGCGAAGAACCGCCAGGAAGATCTGAAGACGCTTCAGAAACGCTTTGAAACGCAGCGCGTCGAAACCATCGACATCGGCACCCAGCTCCAGACCGCCCAGCGCGAGATCCGCGAGCTGAGCGCCAACCTCGCGGAAGCGCGCCTGCAGGTGAAGTTCGCCACCGCGGCCACCCGCGCCACGAAAGGCGACGCCACGCAATCCGATCTCACCGGCATTTCCCCCGTGGTCTCGGCGAATACGGATGCTCTCAACCTCGGCGGCGACGAGACGCTCACCGAAAGGGAAACCCGGAGCGCGCTCGGCGCCATGCGGCACTGCTTCCAGTCCTTCACGAAAACACCGGACGATCTCAGCCTGCTGAACGAGCTGCATTGCCACGTCCACAACTTCTCCGAACGCGCCCGCACCACCGGCTTCCTCGCCGTCCACCGGCTCTGCGCGGCATTCTCCGAGCTGACGCGCGGCCTTTACGACAACCCGGAGCAGGTCAATCCATCCACGCTGCGCACTGTCAACCAGACGATCGAGTTTCTCGGCTCGCTGATGAAAGACCGGATCTACACGCAGGCCAGGGATCCCGCGACGGCGCTCATCTATGCTGTCGATGACGATGCCGGCAACTGCGACGCCATCCAGTTGACGATGGAAAACTCCTCGATGCGCACATCCTGCGCGCTGGAGCCGGGCCTCGCTCTCGCAGAGCTCGCGAGCGCCCCGTACGACCTCATCTTTCTCGACGTGAATCTGCCCGGAATGGACGGCTTCGAGCTCTGCAGGCACATCCGCGAACTCGCGCTCCATACGTCCACGCCGGTCGTCTTTCTCACCGGCCTCGCGACGCTGGAAAACCGCGTGCAGTCCACGCTCTGCGGCGGCAATGACTTCATCGCCAAGCCGTTTAATTTGAATGAGCTCAGCGTCAAGGCGATGACGCTGATCTTGAGAAACCAGCTCCAGATCGCGTAGGGGAAGCCCGAGAGTTGGTAGTTGAGAGGCGGGACAGCCGTCCGCTAGCGTGCCGCCTGCCATGACCAAGCCCGAGATCATCCAGCGCCTCCTCGACCCCGGCATCGTCGCGATCATTCGCGCGGACTCGTCGGGGCAGCTTCTCGAAGTCGCCGCGGCGCTGCTCGCCGGCGGCGTCACCGCCATGGAGGTGACGATGACCACGCCAAACGCGCTCGAAGTCATCACCGCCGTCAACGCCGAGTTTGGCGACCGCGTGCTCATGGGTGTCGGCAGCGTGCTCGACCCCGAGACCGCGCGGGCGGCGATCCTCGCGGGCGCGGAGTTCGTGGTCACGCCGGTCACAAAGCCGGAGGTCATCCGCCTCTGCAACCGCTACGGCAAGCCGATCGCGAGCGGCGCATTCACCGCCACGGAGTGCCTGCTCGCGCACGAGTCCGGCGCGGATTTTGTGAAGCTCTTCCCGGCCGACCAGGTTGGCCCCGCTTACATCAGGAACCTGCTCGCCCCGCTGCCGATGCTCCAGATCATCCCAACCGGCGGCGTCACGCCGGAGACGGCGGGTGCTTTTTTGAAAGCGGGGAGCGTGGCGCTCGGCGCGGGCTCGGCGCTGGTCTCGAAGGAACTGCTCGCGTCGCGCGACTGGGGAAAGCTCACGCAGCGAGCGAAGGATTTCGTCGCCGCGGTGCGGGCCGCGCGGCAGTAGCGCTTACCGCTTTTGAGCGGGCGCGAGCGAGGGGTCGTCGAGGTCGAGGCGGTAAAGGATCTGGTTGTAGTTGTAGCGCGGCGTCGGCTGCGGTCGGTCGGCAAAGTCCGCGGTGTAGGTGCCTTCAAAGAGCAGCACTGGCGAGCCCGCGGGCGTGAACTCGGGATGCAGCCGCGGGTTGTAAAACGTGTAGTTGTCGTGCGTCAGGATTTTCACCGCCGGGCCCCACGGCCCGGTCGGCGCGTCGGCCTCGGCGTACCAGACCTCGCCGAGCGAGGAGGGCTTGCCGAACCGTTCGAGGAAGACCGTGACCCAGCGTTTGCGAAACGCATTCCACGCGATGTGGCCGGTGTGCGGTTTCACGGTTTTGCCATCGGCACCGGCGAATTCCGCCTGCGGCTGGAGCACCTCCCACGTCGCGGAATCCTGCCATGCCTCGAACGTGGCCGGGCAGCGCAGCTTCGGCAGCGGATTGCCAAAGACGACCCACTCCTTTCCCTCGGCGTCCTTCCATAGGGCGGGATGGCCGTTCGGCATTGGCGGCTCTTTTGGCGCGGCGGCGGATTTCGTCCAGACGACGCGGAGGCGGTCAAAGTTCTCGGTCGCATCATTCCAGACGCAGAGGCCGGACTCGTATGTCTCGAGATGGCCGCGGATTTTCGCGTAGGTGGCGACGAGATGCGGCGCGCCGCCTTTGTCCGGCAGCGTGAGATACGCGCCGAGCCAGGTGGGGCCGTCGCCGGGCATTTTCGCCACGCCGCGCGGAGCGCCTTTGGCATTGGTGAAGTAGTCGAACTTCAGCCGCAGCGGCGGCTCGAACGACGCGAGCGGCTGCACGGCGGTGGTGGCGCTGGTCGTGTCGAAAATGCCGAGCGGGTAGCCGGGCAGCGTGGTGTCGCCCCAGTTCCAGAAATACTTCCCGCGATAGACGGCGTTTTGGATCGTGTCGCAGCCGAAGACGCCGGACTCGCGCCAGTCCAACTCTCGGCCGGTTTTCTGGCTCTCGGCGAAAATGCCGCCGCCGGTCAGCCGGCCGAGCCGTTTGGCGATGTTCCTGCGCTCGACCTCGACGCGCAGCGTCTTGCCGGGCTGCGGCGTGAGGCGCACGCCGCGATAGCCGAAGCCGTCCTTCGGTACCTCGTAGCCGTGGCCCAGCACATCGAACCACGTCTCGCGCCCCATCGTCTCCGGCAGGTCGAGCGCGATGACCCCGGCATTGTCCGTGACGAGGCGGACGCCGTGCGTGGTGCGCAACTCGACGAGCGGCACGGGCCATCCGCTCCGCTTTTCCACGACCTCGATCCGGCACGGCTCCAGCGCGAGCGCGCGGGCGGCGAGGAGAAAGAGGGCGGTCCACGAAAGGCACGAACGCGCACGAAAGGATAGGGAGCGCATGGTGGTGGTCGGGCGCGGCGCGCTACTTCGGCGCGGTGCCGAGGAGGTGGGCGAGGAGGTCGTTGAAGTCATTGGCGGGGATGGTTTGCTCGAAGGCGGCGGGCATTAGCGAGAGCCTGGACTGCGTTTGCGATTTCACTTTCGCCTTCGCGACGCTGACGGGTTTGCCGGTGGCGTCGGTGAGGGTGAGGAGTTCGCCTTCCTCGCGCGCGTTCACGCCCGCGAGGGTCTGGCCGTCGGTGGTCTCGATGACGGTCTGGCGGAAGATGGGATCGACGTTGCGGTTCGGGTCGAGGATGTCCTCGGTGAGGCGGTGCAGGCCGCGCGCGCCGACGCCGTCGAGCGCGGGGCCGATGCTGCCGCCCGTGTTTTGCAGGCGGTGGCAAACGGCGCATTGCTGCGCGAAAACCTGCGCGCCGTGTGTGGCGTCGGGCTGCGCGGCGCGGAAGGCTTCCACGCGCTTCGCGATCACGCCGTCGAGGCGGGCGTCTTCGGGCGGGAGATCCTTTGTCAGAGCGGCGGCGCGGTCGCGCAAAGGCTGGGCGCGTTTCTCGATGGCGGTGGCGACGAGCTTTTCGAGGAGCAGCGCGGGCGCGGCTTTGCCCTGCTCGATGGCGGTGAGCAGGAGCGCGCCGGTGTCGTCGGTTTTCGCGAGGCCGGCGGCGATGGCGGTGGCGAGTTCGGCGGGTGCGGTGGGGAGGGCGGCGAGCAAGGTCAGTTGGGCGTTCTTGTTGCCGGTCATCTGCCCGAGCAGTTCGGCGGCGCGCTT
>JAYTML010000085.1:0-4012 GCA_043728655.1 Chthoniobacter sp.
GCGCAGGACACCATCTCGCTGCTCGTCTTCGACGAGATTGATGCGAACGTCGGCGGCGAGATCGCCCACGCCGTCGGCGCGAAAATGAAGTCGCTCGCCGCCGCGCATCAGGTGCTGTGCATCAGCCACCTCCCGCAGGTCGCGGCGCTCGCCGACACACAGTTTGTCGTCACAAAGGAATACGCCAACGAACGCACCGTCTCGCAGCTCCAGAAGGTCGAGGGAAAGGCACGCGTGGAGGAAATCGCCCGCATGCTCGGCGGCAAAGGCGACAGCGCCCTCGCCCACGCGAAGACGCTGCTCGGCGCGTCATAAACCCGGAGGGACGCGCTCCTGCGCGTCCCCAACTTCCGGCGCGTGCGCAGGCGGCGGGCGGCGGGCATCCGGTCGCACGCGCCCACGGAGATGTCAGGGCCGCGCAGGAGCGCAGCCCTCCGGAGGACGGCGCGCTCATACAGCCGCCCGAGGCCCGCGGCGCGATTCCGAATGCACACCATGAAAACCATCATCCCATTCGCCTGCGCCCTCGCCATTTTCGCCATCCTCGCCGCCTTCACCGCGTGCGAGCGGAAGCCCCAGACCCTCGGCGAGAAAATCGAGGACACGGTCAAGGACGCCACCGACTCCCGGCCCGGCGAGAAAGTGCGCGACGCCGCGGAGGACACCAAGGACGCCGTGAAGGACGCGGCGGGCGATATCAAAGACGCAGTGAAGGACGCCACGCGCTAAGCGGGATCGTCTCGCACGCTTGCCGCCGCCGCGCGAAAACGTAGCTTGTCCGCCATGTCTCGGCGGACTCTCGTTTTGCTATCCCTGCTGGCCGCGCTCACCGCGCGCGGCGAGACGCCGCCCGATGCGAAAGTCCTCGGGCGCTACAAGCAGATGCTTGAGCGCAATCCCGGGGAAGGCACCGCGCTGGAGCGGCTGTGGAAAGCCTACCTCGACCAGAATCAGACCGCGGAACTGCTCGATGAATACAAGGCGGGCGGCACATCCGCCTCCGAGCTGGTCCTCGGGTACCTGCTGAAAAAGGCCGGGCGCAACGACGAGGCACTCGCCGCTTTCGACCGCGCCGCGAAGCTCGACGGGAAGAATCCCCTCCCCCCGCTGGCCGCGGCGCGGCTGCAGTCGGATCTCGGCCATCCGCGCGAGTCCGCGGAGGCGTTTGAGCGCGCCGTCGCGCTTCTCCCCGCGGACGATGCGCGGCTGGCCGAGACGCTCCTCCAGCTCGGCTCCGCGTGGCTCGCCGCGGGCGACGCCGAAAAGGCCGCGGACGCATGGGAGCGCACCGTCGCGCTGAATCCAGGCGATCTCGAACTCCACCGCCGCCTCGCCGACACCTACGCGCAGAATCGCCTGACCGAGCGCGCCATCCGGCATCTCGACTACCTCGACGCCCATGCGCCGCCCGCCGAGCGCGCGCTCGCGCTCCAGCAGCTCGCCCGCATCCAGCAGGGCGCGGGAAACCAGGACGCCGCCATCGCCGCGCTAGAAAAGGCGCTCTCCCTCACCGCGCCCGGCAACTGGCTGCGCGCCGAGCTGGGCTCGCAGCTCATCCGGCTGCACCAGCGCTACCACCGCACGCCGGAGCTGGAAGAGCGCTGGAAAAAATTTGCCGCCGACAATCCGCGCGACCTCGGCGCGTGCCTCCAGCTCGTGGATCTCTACGAGCGGCTCGGCGACCTCGAAGCGCAGCGCACCTGGCTCACCGCCGCCATCCGGCTCGCGCCGAAAAACGCCGACTACCGGCTGAAACTCGCGCGCCTGCTCCGGCAGATGGATCTCCCGGGCGAGGCCGCGGATCTTTACGACAGGCTGCTCGCCGAGCAGCCGGCCAATGTGGATTTCGTCTTCGAGCGCGCAAAGCTCGACCTCCAGCGCGACGCCATGCCGGCCGCGCGCCGCCGGATCGCGGCGCTGCTGGAGGCGAAGAACAACGACGAAGCCGTGCGCGCGAAAGCGCTCGAATTCTACCAGCAGCACCGCCTCTTCGATCTTGTGGAGCAGCACCTCACCGCCGAGGCCGTGACCGGCGGCGAGGATGCCGTGCTCGCGCTCGCCAGTTTCCTCTTCTTCCAGCACCGCGAGCCGGACGCACGGCAGACGCTCTCCCGGCTCGTGATCCCCGGCGATCCGCCGGAGAAACGCGCCGCCGCGCAGTTCCGCATCGGCCAGATTCTCAGGGCACAGGGCGATCTCCCCTCCGCCGCCATCGCGCTGGGTGAGGCCGTCGCGCTCCAGCCGGAGACACGCGATTTTCAGCTCGCCCTCGGCGACCTCCGGATCGCACGGGGCGACATCGCGGGAGCGCAGGCCGCTTTCACCGAAGCCGTGCGACTCAGCAAAACCGACGCGGACAAAGAGCAGGCGGACCAGAAGCTTTTCGACAGCCTCCGCAGCGACACGGAAACCGCGGGAAGCCCGCCGCTGCGCATGTCTTCCCTCGATCGCCCGAGCGATCCGAGCTCCGCGCTCGGCCGGTATCTCACGACCCTGGAGCGCGAGGCCGCCGCCGCCCGGAGTGAAGCCGGCTGGCTGCGCCTCGCCCGCTGGCAACTGTGGAGCCGCGCACCGAAAAGCGCGCTCGACGCCGCGCAAAAGGCGCTCGCGATCAATCCGAAATCCGCCGCGACCTACGAGGTGCTGGTCAGGCTGCACACCATGGGCGGGCCCTCACCCGTGGCCGTTTTCAATCTCATGCGGCTCGCCGAGATCGACCCCGCGAACCGCGCCAGCTACCAGCGCCGCGCCGGGCAGCTCGAACTTCAGGCCGGCCGCATCCCGGAGGCGCTCGCCATCTTCGACGGCCTCTCCAAAGCCAGCCCCGGCAGCGTCGAGGCGCTCACCGACCTCGCCCTCACGCAGCAGCGCGCCGAGCGCTGGCCGGACGCGCTCGCCACCTGGCGGCAGGTCTATGCGCTCAGCCCGGTCTCGCGGAAAAAGGACGCCTTTGCCCCGCTCCTCCTCACGCTCGACCGCCTCGGCCTGCACGACCAATCGGCGGAACTGCAGCTCAAAGCCATCGAGACCGAGGCCGACCAGCGCCAGCAGTTTTCGCTTTTCAGCGACCTCCTCGCTCACTGCGCGAAACACGAGCTGCTCGGCTGGCTGCGCACCCACTTCGAGCAGCGCCGGAAGGTGCGCGCGGACGACTATTTCACCGAGATGGCGCTCGGGCGGATTTTGAAAGCGACGGGCGACCGGGCGGCGGCGTTCGAGGTGCTGGCGGATGCGTCCTTCGCGGCGGAGAATCCCGCGGAAGCCCTGCCCGAGCTGATCCGCGAGGCGGAGGATCTCCGGAAGCTCGACGCCGCGGTGAAGCTCCAGGAGCAGTTTCTCCGTGTCGTGCCGCAGGAGCGCGCGGAGGCTTTTGAGAAGCTCGCGCAGTTGCAGGAGAGGAACTCCGACATCGACGGCGCGGCGCGGACCTGGGAGCGCATCCTCGCGAAGTTTCCACGCGACGCCGCGGCGCTCGGGCACGCGACCGACTTCGAGCTCAAATGGGGCACGCCGGTCCGCGCGGCGGAACTGCTGCGCAAGGCGCGGGCGCTCGACCCGGCCGATCTCCAGACGCTCGCGAACCTCGCCGAGATCGATCTGGAGGCGGGCGAGACAAAGGAAGCCGCAGCGTGCCTCGAGGAAATCCTGCAGCGCACCACGCCGGAAAAAGCAGGAGGCCCGGTCCGCTTTCCCGCGACCAAAACCACGGAATCCGGCCGCCTCCAAACCAGCTATCTCTCGATAGTCGGCCAGCGCAATGGGCGGCCGACCCCGGCGGCGCTCCGCGCGCTGAGGAGCTTTTGGGTGGAGGACACAAAGGACAGCGCGAGCGACGCGGAGAAACGGCTGAGTGCCATCCGGCTGCTCTCCCAGATGACCGCGGCGAAGAACGATCCCGCCGCGCTCGCCGCGTGGATCAGGCGCTGGCAGGCGGTGCCCGACGCGCCGAGCGAAACGCTCTGGGCGCTCTATCACGCAGGGGCCGCCGGTGCCGCGCTGGACAGGATCGGCG
>JAYTML010000086.1:0-1635 GCA_043728655.1 Chthoniobacter sp.
AGCGATGAAATTCTTCGCCTCGCAGTTTTCCTATTTCATCCAGAACACCGCAGGGCGGCGGCAGACCATGCTGCTGATGCGTTTCCTCCTGCTGCTCGCGGGGCTGGTGACGCTCTACAGCGTGCTTTTCCACGTCATCATGCTCGTGGAGGGGCAGACCCACTCGTGGCTCACGGGCTTCTATTGGACGCTCACGGTGATGTCCACGCTGGGCTTCGGCGACATCACTTTCCACAGCGATCTCGGGCGCGTGTTTTCCATCGTGGTGCTGCTCTCGGGCATGCTCTTCCTGCTGGTGCTGCTGCCGTTCACGTTCATCGAGTTCTTCTACGCGCCGTGGATGAAGGCGCAGTCGGCCGCGCGGGCGCCGCGCGAGCTGCCGGCGGACACGGCGGGGCATCTCATCCTGACGCATTACGATGCCGTGACCCGCGCGCTCATCGCCCGGCTGGACCAATACCGCTACCCGTACGCGCTCGTCATTCCCGACCTGGAGCAGGCGCTGCAGCTCCACGATGAAGGCCTGCGCGTGATCTACGGCGAGCCGGATGATCCGAAAACGTACCGGAAACTGCACGCCGACCGGGCGGCGATGGTCGTGGCGAGCGGTCCGGATCCGATGAATTGCAACGTGGCCTTCACCGTCCGCGAGCTTAGCGAAAGCGTGCCGATCGTGACCACGGCGGACACCGCGTCGTCGGTCGATATCCTCCAACTCGCGGGCAGCACGCACGTCCTGCAGCTCGGCGACAGCATGGGCCGCGCGCTCGCCAGGCACAGCATCGCCACGGATGCGCGCGCGCATCTGCTCGGGCGCTTTGGCCGCGTCTGCATCGCGGAGGCGACCGCCGCCGGAACCCCGCTCGCCGGCAAGACGCTGGCCGAGATCGACGTGCGCGTGATGGCCGGGCTGACCGTCGCGGGGCTGTGGAAACGCGGCGCGTTCCTGGTGCCGCGGCCTGACACGCGGATCGACGCGACGTCCGTGCTGCTGCTCGCGGGCACCGAGGAGCAGATCGAGCGGTACAACGAGCTTTTCTGCATCTACCACAGCGCCGAGGCGCCGGTGCTGATCATCGGCGGCGGCCGCGTCGGCCGGGCGGCGGGAAAATACCTCGCGCAGGACGGGGTCGATTACCGGATCGTGGAGGAGCGCGCCGACCGCGTGCGCGATCCCGAGCATTACATCGTCGGCAGCGCCGCGGAGATCGAAGTGCTCGAGCGCGCCGGGCTGCGGGAGACGCCCACGGTCATCGTCACGCCGCACGACGACGACACGAACATCTACCTCACCCTCTACTGCCGGAAGCTGCGCCCCGACGTGCAGATCATCGCCCGCGCGAGTCTGGAAAAGAACGTCTCCACGCTCCATCGCGCCGGCGCGGATTTCGTCATGTCGTACGCCTCGATGGGCGCGAACTCGATCTTCAACCAGCTCAAGTCCAGCGACGTGACCATCGTCGCGGAAGGGCTCAGCGTTTTCCCCGCGGTCGTGCCCGCCGCGCTCGCGGGGAGGACGCTGGCCGACTTGCATTTCCGAGCGGAGACCGGGTGCAGCGTGCTGGCCGTGCGCACCGGCGAGCATGCCGAGGTCAATCCGTCGGCCGACATGCCGCTGCCAGCCGGCGCGGAGCT
>JAYTML010000087.1:0-1558 GCA_043728655.1 Chthoniobacter sp.
GACGGGAAGCAGGACATTTTCCTGGCGCAGAATTTCTTCGGCCCGCAAATCGAGAATCCGCGCTACGACGGCGGGCTCGGCCAGCTCCTGCTCGGCGACGGAAAGGGCGGCTTCCAGCCAGTGGAGCCGCGGGAGAGCGGCATCGTGATCGCGGGTGACATGAAGGCGGCGTCCGTAGTGGACTGGAATGGGAGGCCCGGAATCGCGGTGACGCTGAATAACGGACCGACGGCGGCCTTTGAAAACAAGACGGCCGGACGCTGGCTCCGCGTGACGCTGCCGGGGGCGGCGTCGCCTGGTGCGCGGGTGACGCTCACACGTCCGAAGGCGGAAGCTCAGGTGGTGGAACTGCATGCGGGCTCGGGATACCTCTCGCAGGACGGCGCCACGGCGTGGTTCGGGCTGGGGGACTCGGTGGCGGGCGGCACGGTGCGGGTGGTGTGGGCCGATGGGACGTCGAGCGAGGCTCCATTCAATGGGAAGACGCCGCTGCTCAAGGTCGCGCCGCCTGCGAGGTCTGCGCAGCGATGAAACTCCTGACGTTAATTGCGTTCACCGCGCTGGCAATGGGCGCGGCCTTTGCCGCGGATCCCGTGCCGGCCGGCCCGCTGAAGGACGCGCGCGCGGCGGCGGAGAAGGGGGACTTTCCCACCGCGCTGAAAATCCTGCGGGCTGACGCAGCGAAGGGCAGCGCCGACTCGGCGAACGCGCTGGGAGAGCTGCT
Organism: Chthoniobacter sp.; assembly: GCA_043728655.1. Lineage (GTDB taxonomy): Bacteria > Verrucomicrobiota > Verrucomicrobiia > Chthoniobacterales > Chthoniobacteraceae > Chthoniobacter. The sequence goes on from JAYTML010000087.1 coordinate 725, forward strand.
GCTCACCGGGCGCAGCGGACCGCCGGAGCCGGCGGAAGCTGCGCGCTTTTTCCAGGCGGCTGCGGACGCGTCGCACCCGCTTGCGATGATGAATCTGGCGCGGCTCCTGGAGCAGGGGGCGCCTGGCGTAGCCAAGGACGGGGAGAAGGCGAAATTCCTAGTGCGGGCGGCAGCCGAGGCCGGCCTCGCGACGGCGCAGTCGTGGCTCGGGGAGATGCTCGACGCCGAGGCGGTGCGGGCGGATGACGCGCACGGCTTCGCGGAAGCGCGCGAGTGGTATGAAAAGGCGGCGGCGCAGAATCTCCCGGCGGCTTTTTTGGCGCTCGGGCGGATGCACGACAGGGGTGTGGGCGGCTTTGAGAAGAATCCGCGGAAGGGGATGGAACTGACGCTGCAGGCGGCGAAGGCAGGCTCGATCGTGGCGATGAACGAAATGGGAGTGCGGTATCAGCACGGGATGGGAATCGCGCAGGACAATGTGGCGGCGATCGGCTGGTTTTCGCTCGCCGCGCAGTACCACTTGGCGGCGGCGCACGTGAACCTCGGGAAATGCTACGAGGACGGAAACGGGGTGCTGCAGGACTACGACCGGGCCGGGGCGCAATATGCGGCGGCGGCCAAGCAGGACTTCCCGATCGGGGAGTTTCTCCTCGGGCAGCTTTTTGAAAAGGGGCACGGCACCGCGGTCGATCTGGTGAAGGCATATACGCTCTACGTGCGCGCCGCGAGATCGCAGCTTCCAGCCGCCGTGGAGCGACGCGACGCGCTCAAGGCTCAGCTTTCCAGCACCCAGCTCGCGGATGCGGAGAAACTGCTGGCCAAGGCGAAGCTGGA
>JAYTML010000088.1:0-7505 GCA_043728655.1 Chthoniobacter sp.
GAGGGTGCGATGGGGATGTTTGGCCAGCCGAATACGCACAACACTTTCGAGAACGAACTGCGCGCGTCGAGCGCGAGCGCGATCGGCTCCGAGAGCACGGTGGCGGCGCTCGTCTTCCGCCGCGCGTATCAGAATGCGGAGTTCAAGGTGCTCTTCGCCGACCGGCTGCAGCGGCATTTTTACAATGGCGGCTGCATGACGGCGGCGAACCGAACCGCCCGCTGGAATGCGCTTCGCAGCAGGGTCGAGCCGCTGGTACTGGCGGTCTTCGGCGGTGGTTTCAACACCGGAAACTGGGACAGCTGGGCGAATCGCGACGCGACGTTTCTGACGCAGGCGCGCAACCTCGGCCTCTGGCCGGTGACGCAAGGGCCGGGGATGACGCCCTTTGGCGGCGCTGCCACGGGAGTCTCGCTCTCGAATCCGAACGGCAGCGGCACGATCTACTACACGACCGACGGCACCGATCCGCGCGCGGTCGGCGGCGCGGTCCAGGGCACGGCCTACACGGCGGCGTTTCCGGTCACGACGCCCTTCCCGCTCAAGGCGCGCGTGCGCAGCACCGGGGGTGAATGGTCGCCGCTGGTCGAGGCGGCCTTTGCGCCGGTGGAACTGCCGCGCGTTGTCATCAGCGAGATCAATTACAACCCGCCGGGACCGACGGACGCGACGGAGTTCGTGGAATTGCTCAACGCTGGCAGCACGTCGGCATCGCTCTACGGCGCGCATTTCACCGCCGGGATCGGCTACACCTTTGGAAACGTGACGCTCGCACCGGGCGGGACATTTCTGCTGGTGCGGGATGCGGCTGCGTTCGCCGCGATGTATCCGGCGGTGGCCATCGGGGGCGTATTCACCGGCGCGCTCGCGAATGAGGGCGAGACGCTCACGCTGCGCGATGTCGCGGAGCAGGTGATATTTTCGGTCACATACGGAAACAGCACCCTGCCAGGCTGGCCCGCCGCTGCGGACGGCGGCGGCTCCACGCTCGTGCTGCGGCGCCAGTTTTCGGCCACGACCGATCCGATGCTCGCCGCGAACTGGCGCGCGAGCAGCACCGCCGGCGGCAATCCCGGCGCGGCGGACTCGACCGTCTTCACCGGGGTCGCCACCGCGGACATCGACAACGACGGCTTCGACGCGCTCACGGAATACGCCTTCGGAATGAGCGACACGAGCGCGACATCCCGCCCGCAGTTCACCCTGAGCCGCGATGGCAGCGGCCGTCTCGTCATGGTCTTCGACCGTCCCGAGGCCGCGGACGACGTGATCGTGGAGGGTCGCGAAAGCACGAATCTGTCCTCGTGGGCTGACGCGGTCTTCGAGGGCGAAAGCCTCTTCGCGCCCGGCTGGCTGCGCGCGACCTGGCGCTCGAACGCGATGGGCGGCCCAGTCTTTCTCCGCGCCCGCGTGCGGACGCAGTGACGGACATTAAGGTGCCGGGTCCGGGGACTTGATCGGGCATTGCCTCCAGCGGAACCGGGACATAGCGTCTGCGAAGGATGAATCCCATCGAACGCATCACTTTCGACCCCGAGCAATGTGGCGGGCGTCCGTGCATTCGCGGGATGCGGATGCGGGTGAAGGATGTGCTCGAGCTTCTGGCCGCGGGGGTGCCGGAGGCGGAGATATTGGAAGACTATCCCTACCTCGAAGCGGATGACATCCGCGCCTGTCTGGCGTTTGCGGCACAGCAGGCGGATCATGTGGTGATCAAGGTGGCGGCGTGAAGTTTATCGTCGATGCGCAGCTTCCTCCTGCGCTTGCAATTGCACTGACCGCGGCAGGGCACGATGCCGAGCATGTCGAGGACGCCGGCCTGCGGCACGCGAGTGACTCAGTGATTTGGGAATACGCGCTGACCAGCGGGCGCGCGATCGTCACGAAGGACGAGGATTTCGCCAGCCGGCTCCTCGTCGCTGCGCGATGTCCGCAGATCGTCTGGCTGCGCGTGCCGAACTGCTCGAGGCGCCAGTTGCTTCGATGGATGCTCCCGGAACTGCCGCAAATCGTCCGGGCCTTGGAACAGGGCAACAATCTGTTTGAAATCAAAATGGCATGAACCCCACCCGCCTCACTCCCGAACAACTCCGCTCCTTCCGCTGGTTTGGCCCGAATGATCTCCGCAGCTTCGGCCACCGCTCGCGCGCGCGGCAGATGGGACTCGGGCCGGAGGACTGGGCGGGGAAGCCGGTCATCGCGATCCTCAATACGTGGAGCGAGATCAACCCGTGCCACCTGCACTTCAAGGTGCTCGCGGAGAATGTAAAAAAAGGCGTGCTCCAGGCGGGCGGCATGCCGGTGGAAATCCCCGTGCTCTCGCTCAGCGAGAGCTACATGAAGCCGACGACGATGCTCTACCGCAATCTTCTCGCGATGGAGACGGAGGAGGTGCTGCGCTGCCACCCCGCGGACGGCGCGGTGCTGCTCGGCGCATGCGACAAGACCACGCCCGCGCTCATCATGGGTGCGCTGTCCGCGGGGCTGCCGTTCATCTTCGTGCCGGGCGGGCCGATGCTGCGTGGCAACTGGCGCGGCGCGACGCTCGGCTCGGGCTCGGACGCGTGGAAATACTGGGCGGAGAAGCGCGCGGGCAACCTGACGGAGGAGGAGTGGTGCGAGATCGAGGCGGGCATCGCGCGATCGCACGGCCACTGCATGACGATGGGGACGGCGAGCACGATGACGGCGATCGCCGAGACGCTCGGGCTGACGCTGCCGGGCGCGTCGTCCATCCCTGCGAACGACATGGAGCACTGGCGCATGGCCGCGCAGAGCGGGCGGCAGATCGTGGAAAACGTGTGGGCCGATCTGCGTCCGTCGCGCTTTCTGACGGCGGCGAGTTTCGACAATGCGATCGTCGCCGACATGGCGGTGGGCGGCTCGACGAATGCCATCGTGCATCTGGTGGCGATGGCCGGACGCGCGGGCGTGAAGCTTCCGCTGGAGCGATTCGACGCAATCTCGCGCGTGACGCCGCGACTCGCCGATGTGCGGCCTGCGGGGCGGTTTCTCATGGAGGATTTTTATTTCGCCGGCGGCCTGCGCGCGTTGCTCGCGCAACTGCCCCGGAGGGATGCGCTCCCGCGCGTCCCTAATTCCGAGGGGGCGGCGGCGGCGGACAGTGCGATGCCGCCAGCGGGAGATGGGGACGCGCGGGAGCGCATTCGTCCGGGTTTGGATGGCGGCGCGATGACGGTGAATGGGCGCACCCTCGGCGAGAACCTGGAGGGCGCGGAGATCTTCAACGCCGAGGTGATCCGCCCGCTGGCCAGCGCGCTTTCAGAGGAAGGCGGCACGGCCATCCTGCGCGGGAATCTTTGTCCGCGCGGCGCCGTCATCAAGCACGCGGCGATGGAGCCGCGCTTTCTCCGGCACACCGGCGCCGCGATCGTCTTTCGCGACTACGACGACCTCGCCGCGCGGCTGGATGATCCCGCGCTTCCTTTCACGGAGGACACCGTGATGGTGCTGCAAAGCGCGGGCCCGATCGGCGCGCCCGGCATGCCCGAGTGGGGCATGCTGCCGCTGCCAAAGAAGCTGCTCGAAGCCGGCGTGCGCGACCTCCTGCGCATCTCGGACGCGCGGATGAGCGGGACGAGCTACGGCGCGTGCGTGCTGCACATCGCGCCGGAGAGCGCCGTCGGGGGCCCGCTCGCGCTGGTGCGCGACGGCGACCGCATCACGCTCGATGTGGAAGCGCGCACGCTCACGCTGGAGGTGCCAGATGACGAACTCGCCGCCCGCCGCGCATCGTGGGCGCAGGCGCCACGGCCAGTTGCGCGCGGCTACCTCTCGCTCTTCCTGAACGAAGTCACGCAGGCCGACGAGGGCTGCGACTTTCGCTTTCTAGAAGGCACAGCGCCCACGCCCGAGCCGGCGATCCACTAGCAGCCGTCATTTGTTTTGCAGCGCGCCAGGCTTCGGCGGCGCGAGCCAGCCGCGGCGCCAGTACATCAGCCAGCCGATCTCCTCGTGCAGCCAGATGCCCGTCTTCACGAAGCCCTCGGAGCCGGGAATCCGGATGGCGAATGGCGGATCATCCGTGGCGACTCTGGTCAGGAAATTGCACGGCGCGGGCGTGACCTCGATCCCGAGATGCCGGAAGGTCGCCGCCGCGCGCCGCATGTGATTGGCCGAGGTCACGAGCAGGATGCGGCGCACGCCGCGCGCGGCGGCGAGGTCGCGCACCTTGAGCGCCTCGTCGTGCGTGTCGCCGTTGTTGCCGAGCGGGATCATCGCGTCTGGTGAAACACCCCAGCGGGTGAGCAGCTCGCGCGTGATCCCGGATTCGGGCATCTCGCGTCCGTCGAGCTGTCCCCACGCCCCGCCGAGCAGCAGCAACGGCGCTTTGCCGAGCCGCATCAGCTCCGCCGCCATCACGAGCCGGTCGCCCGCCGCGGAGAGATGCACGCCGGCCACCTCGTAGCGCGAAGCCTGCGCGCCGCCGCCGAGCAGCACCACCGCGTCCGCCGCAGGGAGATCGCCGGGATTCCCGCCCGCATAAGGCCGCTCCAGCGACGCGAGCAGGCGGTCGGGGAAGCTGGTGCTGCCGATGATTGTGATGAAGCCGGCCAGCGCCGCTGCCGCGAGCGCCGGGCCACGCTGCTTCCTCCGCCAGAGCACCGCCGCGAGCACGATCAGCGCGCCCCACACAAAGCCAGCCGGCGCGAGCAGCGCGGCGAGCTGGTGCAGAAAGAAACGGGCGGCGTCGCCGAGCATTTGCGTCATCTGGGCGCGTCAGTCGCGTGCGCGGGACATGAGATCCAGCACAGTCGGATTGTCGTAATCGCCGACGTGGATGCGCCCCATTTTCAGCAGCAGAATGCCGATACCGAAGCCCGCGAGCATGCCGCCGACATGCGCCCAGCACGCGATGCCCGGCACGCCGCGCAACGCGGAAATCAGATCCCACGCAAACCAGCCGATGATGAGCAGGTAGCCTTTCACTTCGAAGGTTCCGAAGCGCATGATCCAGTAGAAGCACGAGACTTCGTTCTTTGGATACACGGCGAGAAAGAGGCCCATGAGCCCCGAGATCGCCCCGCTCGCGCCGACGACCGGCGCACCGTCCACGACGAGGTGCAGCGCTCCCGCGAGCACGCCCATCGCGAGGTAGGAGAGGACGTAATCCACGTCGTGCATGATGCCGCTGAGCGCGTTCCCGAAGACCCAGAGCAGGATCATGTTTCCCACGAGGTGGAAAATTCCCGCGTGGAGAAACTGGTGGCCGACAAAGCCGAGCGGCGACCAGTCGGAAAGGACCAGATTGCCGAGGAGATCGGCAGACAGCGCGCCGCTCATGGTGAGGACAAACATCACGACGTTGATGACGAGCAGCGCGAGGTTCGCCCACGGAGAGCGCATCGTGAGCGTGCCGACGCGGTAGGGGATGATCATGGTGCGGACGGTTATTCGCCGAGGGCGTGGATGGTGTTGATGATCTCACTGCGCAGCTCCGTCCCGTCAGCGGATTTGACGGTGAATCTGATCTGCATCTGCATCACCGGCTTGATGTCGGGGATTTCGAGGAGGACGGATTTTTTGTCGGCGGAAAGCGTCGCGCTTTTCACCGTCAGCGGGTCGTGCTTCTTCTGCCCGAGCTGCGCGTTGGTGAACTGCTGCGCGCCGTCCTTGCCCAGCTCGGTGGGCGTTTCCGCGGCGGTGAGCGTGGAAAGCTCCGGCGAGCCGTAGGCGCTGGACCAAAGGTAATTCCAGACCTCGACGTTCCAGTTCTGCGGATCGCCCGCGCTCGCGGCGTCGAGCGCGCAGGTGAAGTCGATGCGCACGCCGCGCTTCGTCGCGTGCAGGCCGATGGGCATGCGCACCGGCGCGCCGGTGTAGCGCACGCGCTGGAGCGCGCCGTTCTTTAGCCCATTCGTCTGCCATCCCCGCAAGCCCGCGACGTAGAGCTGGCCATCCAATGGATTGAAGCGCGCGCGCATGATGCCGCTCTGGAATTGCAGCGGAAATTTGGTCACGCCGCCCTGCTGCACCATCTCGGATTCGTGGATCACGCTCCGATTGGCGGGCGATTTCGGAAGGTTTGGCGGCGGCAATGTCTCCACGATCTCCTCGACCTCGTCGTCGGCCGCGGGAAGAGGCTTCCCTTTCGGATCGAGATTACGGGCGCTTACAAAATGATCGAGGGTCCGGGGTCGAGCCCTGCCGGCGTTAGGAATCTTTGCTTTCACCTCTTCGCGGAGAACGCCGTAGAGCGACGATTGTCCGTAGCTCAGGTGCAGCATCTTCCCACCCCACGCGCCCCACCGCCCGCCCTCCGGCACCCAGACCTGCGAGCCGCCGCTGTTGTCCACGCGCTTGGGCAGCCAGCAGAGCGGTCGGTCGTAGTCGGTCGGCGGCGGGTCGCGATGCGCGAGCGGGACCACGCCGTAGAAGCCGCCGGGCCTGATCCAGTTGATTTTGCAGGCGGGCGTCCAGGTGCCTTCGTTGTCGCCGCTCGTCATCTCGCCGCGCGGGCCGACGCCGATGCCGTTCGGCGCGCGGAAGCCGGTCGCCACGACATCCAGCGTCTTCCCGTCGGGCGAAACGCGGAGCAGGCTCCCGTGGTGCGCGCAGATCTCATCGAAGCCGCGCCCGCCGTTTTTCACCGGGCCGGCTTTGGCGAAATAGAAATTGCCCGCCGGGTCGGTCTGGAGATCGAAAACGAATTCGTGGAAGCTCTTCGTCACCATCACGTCGTGGTTGAATGCCTCGTAGAAATCGCACTCACCGTCCTTGTTCAAATCCCTCAGCCGCCAGATACCGTCGCGGCACGTCACGTAGATTTCGCCGTTCACGATCTTCAGCCCGAGCGCGTGGTAAAGCCCGCTGGCAAAGCGTTTCCACACGACCTTCTCCAGCTTCGCGTCGATCCCCGAGACGATGAAGACATCGCCGTGAAACGTGCAGACCGCCGCGCGTCCGTCGGGGAAAAAATCGAACCCGCCGAGAAACATTGGCGCGTTCCAGGGATTCGGGTCCGGCAGCTTGATCGTGTCCACGACATAGGCGCTGGCGGTGTCGGCGGAGACTTCGCCCTGCGTGGTCACGGTCTCCGGCCAGCGGGCAGGGCCGCCCGTTATCGATTCCGCGATACCATTGGCTGTTTGGTAGGTGATCGGTGAATGGCCGCGGTGGACGCCCAAATTGCCGGAGGACAGCTCGACTGCCGTTGAAAAGCTGACTGTCTCCGATCCGGCCGGGATAGTCGCGACGACGTAATCTCCCACTTGGCTCAGTTGAGTAGCACTGGGCAAACCCGCGTACCAAGCTCGACCAATCCGCGGAATGGGAGTTCCCGCCACGGCATCACCCACAGTGATGAAAAATCCTACGGGGTCGTCCGATGGCGGTTGAGAAACCTTGCCTCGACCTAGCAGAAAACCGAGGGGTTTGTTCCGCGGCCCAATTCGAAAAGAACGAACGAACGTATCGAACGGTGCGTCTTTCACATACTCTGGTCTCTCCAGCACCTCCGTCCCGCCGATGTCCCATTTGAGGAT
>JAYTML010000089.1:0-6311 GCA_043728655.1 Chthoniobacter sp.
CGGTTGCCGTCGAGATCCCAAATCTCCGCTCCTTTTGCCCGGCTGAAATAGCCCGGCCACACGCCGTAGGAAAACATGTCCGGCCGTTTCGACAGCAACTGGCTCAGCCCCGGAATCCGCTTCTTCGCCCGCTCCTGCAGCGCAAAACTTTTCCCGATCCGGCTCCGCTGGAGGAAGCGCGCGTCGTCTTTCTTCGACTTCCCGAGTCCCTCGTTGCGCTGGTGCTGCACATTCGCAGTGGCCAGTTCAGGCCGCTCGTCGAGCAGGCGATGGATGTCCGCCGTGGAAAACGCCGGATTCGCTGGATAGAGCGCGTCGTAGATTTCACCGATTAGCTCGAAATCGGCGGGCTCGTCCACGGTCCACCGGAGATGGCTGCGGTCGGTCTCGTCACAAAAACTGCCCGCGCGATAGCGCGCCGGCTGCGAGAGAATGAACTGCGTCACATGCTCGCGATGCGACGGCAGCACGGCTTCGCGCCAGCTTTCGGCGAGCGCGGAGGCGCGGAAAATCTCGGCGTCGAGCCCGTCGGGGAAAGTCGGCTCGACGGTGTTCGACGCGTAGTCGAAATCGCCATCGAGATAGAAAGTCACGAGCCGGTCGATCAGCTCCGGATCGGCGAGTGGACAGTCGCCGGTGAGCCGGACGATGTGTTCCGGGTGATGGCCCTGCGCGGCCTGGTAGAAGCGGTCGAGGACGTCACCGAGGCTGCCGCGAAAGCAGCCAACACCGAGCCGGGCACACAGCGCTTCGAGTACATCGTCCGCCGCTTCGGTGCTTGTCGCCACCACGAGACGATCGAGCCGGCGGGCGCGGCGCAGGCGCTCGATTTGCAGTTCGAGCAGCGGCTTGCCCTGCACCAGCTTGAGCACTTTGCCAGGCAGGCGGGTCGAGGAGACGCGGGCTTGTAGGACTCCGAGGATCATTGCGGCATCAGTTCCAATTGGCGGGATTGATCAGCGCCTCATCCGCGACGCCCAGCGCCCGGAAATCGAGCCTCGGTGCGTCGGCCGCAGGCCGGGCGTCCAGAAGTTCGCGCAACTGCGCAGCGCCGCAGACGCCAACCATCCAGCAATCCACTTCCGGCACCTGCCCCGCAAAGCGCAACGCGCCCTGCATGGGCGTCAGCCCCTCCGCGCGGAGAAACTCGCGATAGGACCGCACCGCAGGCGCGAGCCGCGCGAGGCGGGTTGGCAGTTCCGACTCCTCCATGAGCAGAAGCCCTTGCAGGAAAACGGAGCGCCCATGCACTTCCACGCCCGCGGCTTTCACACGCGAAAGAAAACCGTCAGCGAGAAAGCGCTGGTCGAAGACGTTCATCGGCAGTTGCACGAGGTCGATGGCAAAGACCGCGGTGATCCGGCGCAATTCGTCCGGATTGTAAACCGACACGCCGATCTTGCGGACGAGCCCGGCTTCGCGGAGCGCCACGAGCCCCTCCCAAAACCGCCCGCCGTTTTCCGCGAGCAAATCGCCGGCGTGATGGACGAGCAGGCCCTCCACAGACGACTGCCCGAGCCGCTCCAGCGAGCGATGAAAGTGACGCACGACCTCGTCGATCGCCTCGTCCGCAAGTCGGGGCGTCCGAATGCCACTGGTCTTCGTGATGAGGCGAAACGGGTTCGGCCGCGGCAGGCATTCGCCGAGCACCGCCTCGCTGTCGCCGTAGTCGGCGGCGGTATCGAGATCCGTGATGCCGTGCGCCGCGGCCATCGAAAGAATCGCGCACACCTCCGCAGGCGGGACCTTCCCAAGCGCATTGGAAACGCCATAGGGCAGTCCGAACTGCACGGTGCCAAGCCCGAGTTTGATGCCGGGCGCGATCATTTGTCCTTCAGCCCCTCCGGCGTGAACACCGCCCGGTAAGTCAGCGCCTTTTCCAGCAGATCGCGCGGCGTATGAAAGCGGTCTCCGAGCTGAATGGCACCCATCAAATCCTGGCCGTCTTCGCCCGCGACGTGCGTGATGCCGAGCGCACCGCCTTCGGTCGCGACCATCAGCAGCCCCTCGGATTTGCGGAAAACGAGCCCGCTCTGGAAGGGATGAAAGTGCCCGCCGCCGATGTCGGCGAAGCCGCCTTTCAGGAACGCGCGGCGGCCATTGATGAAGCTGGATGCGCCGCGAAACGGCTCGTCGAATGCGCGGATGAAGCACTCGATGTCCGTGAGCTTCCACGTCCAGTCGATGTAGCCGTGATGCTCCGTGGAAAGCCGCGGCCAGTAGCTGCTGAGGTATTCGGCCTGCGGCATCGCGGTGAATTCGCGGCCTGCCCGCACCTCCTCGAAAAACTCGCGCAGCAGCGTGCGGCTCTCCCCGATATAGGCGGCCATGTAGTCGGCCGGCGTCCGGCACGACGGCGGGAAAACGAACGACCGGCTTTTCACCACGGGCCCGGTATCGACGCCCGCATCCACTTCATGCAGCAGGCAGCATCCGAGCCGGTTGTCGCGCAGGATCTGCCAGGAAAAACCGCCCGCCCCACGGTCCTGCGGCAGGCGCGCCGGATGCAGATTGAGCAGCCGCCCATTGAACCGCGCGATGAAGGCCGGGCGGAAAATCCACGCCGCGCCAAAGGAAAGCGCCAGCGTGCCGTCATTGATCCGCCCGAGCACATCCGCGTCGCGATCCAGATCGCTGCAAACCACGCAGCCGATCCCCAGCGCAGCGAGTTCCTCGCCAAGCGTGCGTCCCTCGGCGGAAACGACCTCGCGCTGATGCCGCGGACTCGTGATCACGGCGACCGCCGCGCCCGCAGCGCGCAGCTCGCGCGCGCATTCCACGAGGAGCGCGCCGCCGCCGAGGAGCAGGTAGTTGGTAACGTCGGAAGTCTGCATTGGTCAGGCGGGTTGCACCGCGTTTCGCCGGGCGATTGTTTCGAGGAAAGCGATCAACCGCTTTTGGTTTTCGCCCCAGTTCGCCTCGCTCGCCACGCGGCTCCGGCTGGCCTGCGCGATCTCCTGCCAGCGCGGGCAGGCTTCTACGAAACGATCCACCGCCCGCGCGAAAGTCGCCGCGGCATCGACCGCGAAAAACCAGCCGTGAACGCCCTCGGATATCCAGTCGCGGTTTCCGCCGGTGTCCTGCACCAGCGCCGGGAGCCCCGCCGCCATCGCCTGCAGGAGCGAGATCGAACTGCCATCGCTGCGCGCGCTGCTCACGTAGCCGTCCGCCGCGCCGAGCAGCGTCCAGACCTCCGATTCCGGCACGCTGCCGGGGCAATGGACTTTGTCGGTCAGATTCAATTCCCGGATGAGCTGCCGCACCGCCGCTCTCTGCGAGCCGCTGCCGCCGAGGATGAGGCGCAGTCCGTCATGCTGCGCGGCGCTTTCCGCGAAGGCGGCCAGAAGTTCGGGCACGGCATAGACCGGCTCCCAATTTCGCAGCGAGACCAGCACGGTCGCCGATTCCCAGCCGAGCGAGCGGCGAAGCGCGGCTCCGCGCGCGAGGCCCGCCTCGTCGGCACCGCCCTCGATGCCCCACGGCAGACAAACCGTCGCGTCGTCCGGGAAATCGCGCAGCCGTTTTCCCGCCGCGAGGAGGGCCGGACAGTCGGCGAAAAAGCCGTCCGCCCGCTGAAGTGCATGCGCAATCCGACGCCGCGCCGCGCCACTCGCAGGGAGCACATAGAGCAGGTCGAAGCCGTGGGACATGGCGACAAGTGGGACGCGCCGCAGCGCGGATGCGAGCACGGCACCGGTATGGAGCGGGCCGGCGAGCATTACATCGGGCCGCCACGCGGCGAGCCGCCGGAGCGCGGCGCGGCCGGGAAAGCCGGGCCGTTCCGCAGCGGCGGAAAGAAAATGAGTCTCGACGCCGTCCGGCACCGGGCGGGATTCGCGGGTGCCGCCGGGGAGGCTGAGGAAGAAAACTTCGGCACCGTGTGCGGTTAGGGCGCGGAGAAATCGCAGGTCATGGGGCGAGTAGCCCTGGCTGATGTAAGCCAGCTTCAATCGAGGTGTTCCCAGCGCAGGGCGTCCCCTTCTTTCAGCGCGCAGCGCAGGCGGCGGCCGAGGACTTGCGGGAGATCGTAGGGAAAAATGCCATCGCGGGGGGCCGGTCGGAGCACCGAGAGATCGCGGCGCGCGAGCACCTGGCCGGCGGCCAGATCCGCGCCAGCGCGCAGGCAGCGGCGCTGGATGACCACGGTGTCGCGCTCGTTTTCCTCGATCTGCTTGTCGCCGTCGCCGAGCGCGTATTCGAGCTCGCGGGTGCGATCCACCATCTCGCGCCACGCCGCGGCATCGAGCGAAAACGCGTGGTCGGGGCCGTTGCGGTGGATGTCGTCGGTGAAATGCTTTTCCACCGCGCGTGCGCCGAGCGTCACCGCGCCGAGGACGGCGGCGTGACCCGGCGTGTGGTCGCTCAGACCGAGCGGCATGCCGGGATACATCGCGCGGAAAGTCTCCAGTACGCGCAGGCGGACGTGGCGGAAGTTTTCGAGGCTGCCGGTGTAGTTGGTGTTGCACTGCATGAGCAGCAGTTGCGGGTTGATCGCGCGCACGGCGTTCACCGCGCGCTGCACGTCGCCGAGATCGGACGCGCCGGTGGCCAGCAGGACCGGCTTGCCTTTGGCGGCCATGCTTTCGAGCGCCTCCAGCCAGGTGATGTCGCCCGAGCCGACCTTGTACGCGGGCACAAAGGCATCGAGCATCTCGATCGCCTCAAGATCGTACGGCGCGGAGAAAAAATGGATGCCGGCCTCGTCGCACGCCGCTTTCAAAGTCGCTGTCCACTCCCAGGGCACCGACGCGCCGCGATAGACTTCGACGACCGATTTCTTCCACTTCGACTGGTGCGACTGCTGCCCGCCGAGCGCTGCAAATCCGGGCCCGCTGACGATGGTCTCGGCGCGGAAGTGCTGAAACTTCGCGGCGTCCGCGCCGGCCTTGGCCGCAAGGTGGATGAGGCTGACCGCGCGGGCGAGGTCGCCGTCGTGGTTCGCGGCGATGTCCGCGATGAAATACGTGGGATGGTTGTCGCCGACGAGACGGCCGGAGATGTCGATCGTGCTCATGAATGAGAGACGGCGAGGTCCGCGTGGGCGGCGGCGAAGCGCGCGATGCCGTCCTGGACGGTCGGGAGAACCATGCCGGTCTTTGCGGCGAAACGATCGCTCGCGAGCGCGGACTGATAGCAGCGCGGGCCTTTCAGCGCAGCGTCCGCGAGCAGGCCTGGCTGGACGAGTTCCGGGTCGAAACCGAGGGACTCCGCGAGCAGGCGCGCGAATTCGAATTTCGAGCAGGCGGAACTCGCGCCGAGATTCCAGATGCCCGTGAGCCTTTGCCCAAACGCCGCGATGAGCAGCCGGGAAAAATCGCGCGTGAAGAGCGGGCTGAAAGACACGTCCTGAAATCCGCGCACCGGCGTCCCGCGCTGAAACGAACTCAGCAGCCACGCCACGAGCGACCGGGAGTCCGACGGCGCGGTGCCGACGATCGTGGTGCGCAGCACGAGCGGATCCGGCGCGTGCCGGAGCGCCTGCTCCTCACCTTCCAGCTTTGTGCGCGCGTAAACCGAAAGCGGCCGGCAGGCATCGCTTTCCCGATGCGGCGCGGGGCCATCGCCATACACGGACTCGCTGGAGACATGGATCATCGAAGCGCCCACGCGGGCGCTTTCCGCCGCCACGGTCGCGGTGGCATCGACATTGATCGAGTGCGCGAGCTGCGGCTCACGCTCGCAAAGCCCCAGGTCCGTCAGCGCCGCCGCATGCACGACGCATGACGGCTGCACATCGTCGAAAAGCGCGCGCACCGCCACGGCATCGCGCAGGTCGCAGCGACGCGACTCCGCGTCCGGCGCATCCAGCGGCCGGGTAGACCACACGCCCGCCACGCGCGCGCCGGACTCGCGCAGTGCCGGCGCGAGCGCGAAGCCGAGCAGGCCGCTGGCACCTGTCAGCAGGATGCGCTGGTCGGAGATCGGGACTGTTTCAGACATCAGTGGAAAGGCGGACGCGGACGCGGCGGTCAGGCCTCGCCCGGTCCTGCAAAGGCCTTGAGCTCATCGACGCTCAGCCACCACGTATTCGAGTCGCTCGCGTATCGGTAACCCTCCGCCGGACGCGCGCCACCGGTCCATGCCTCGCGGTTCCACCACGGATGCGAGGGCTCGACGACGAACATGTCGTCCAGCTCGATCGCGTCGCGCGCCTCGTCTTCGCTGAGCAGGACTTCGTGAAGCTTCTCGCCGGGGCGGATGCCGATGTCCTCGACTGTGCAGCCGGGCGCGATGGCCGTGGCGAGGTCCATGATATTCATGCTCGGGATTTTCGGGACGAAAACCTCGCCGCCGTGCATGCGCTCGATGCA
>JAYTML010000090.1:0-6576 GCA_043728655.1 Chthoniobacter sp.
GCGGCAGCGAGACCGGAACGGGTGAGGAAGGAGCGGCGGTTGATCATGGCGGGGAGAGGAGTCCGCAATAACGGCGAATGCCAGTTCTTGGCAAGCGCACGCCCACGGCACCCGTCAATCCGCCAGCGCGTGCCCGGTCAGCCGCTGGTAGGCGTCGCGGTATTTCTCACTCGTCCGCGCCACGACCTCATCGGGCAGCGTGGGCGCGGGCGGCGTCTTGTCCCACGTCAGCGTCTCCAGGTAGTCGCGGACAAACTGCTTGTCGAAGCTCGGCGGGCTGATGCCGAGCGCGTGCTGGTCGGCGGGCCAGAAGCGCGAGCTGTCCGGCGTCAGGCATTCGTCGATGAGGATCACGCGCCCGTCCACGATGCCGAACTCGAACTTCGTATCCGCGACGATGATCCCGCGATGCGCTGCGTAAGACCGGCCCTCCTCGTAAAGGTGCAGGCTGAGATCGCGCACCTGCTCGGCCACGCCCTCGCCCAAGAGGCGGCAGCATTCGGCCCAGTCGATGTTCATGTCGTGCCCGCTCTCCGCTTTCGTCGAGGGCGTGAAAAGCGTCTCCGGCAACTTCTCCGCCTGCTGCAGCCCGGCCGGCAGCCCGATACCGCAGATGCTCTGCGACGCCTGATATTCCTTCCATCCCGAGCCCGCCAGGTAGCCGCGCACCACGCACTCCACCGGCAGCGGCTTCGCCTTTTGCACCACCATGGCGCGGTGGGAAAGCTGTGCGGCAAAGGGTTTCAGCACGGCGGGGAAATCATGCACGTCGCTGGCGATGACGTGGTTTTCCACAGAGTGAAAATGCGCGAACCAGAACGCCGAGATCGACGTCAGCACCGCGCCTTTGTGCGGGATGGGATTCGGGAGGATGCAGTCAAAGGCGCTGATGCGGTCCGTGGCGACGAGGAGCAGTTGCTCACCGAGGTCAAAGATTTCGCGCACTTTGCCGCTGGCGACTTTGCGGATGCCGGGGAGTTCGAGGGAATGGATGAGCATTTCGGATTTCGGATTTCGGATTGCAGACTGATACAAGGCGCGCGCCGTCCGCACTTCCAACCTGAAATCTGAAATCCGCGACCTGAAATCCAACATCCCTCTCTTCATCGCCTTCCGGGTGCTCTTCAATGCGCGCTGGTATTACCCCGTGCTGGCGGTGCTCTTCCTCGATCTCGGGCTGACGATCGGGCAGTACGCGATGCTGAATGTGGCGTGGGCGGCGGCGATCGTGGGGCTGGAGGTGCCGTCGGGGGTGCTGGCGGACCGGTTCGGGCGCAGGCGGATGGTGGTGCTCGCGGCGGTGCTGATGGTGGTGGAGATGGGGATCTTCGCCTTTGCGCCGCGCGGAAATCCGACGCTGCTCTTCGCGCTCTTTTTCCTCAACCGCATCCTGAGCGGCGCGGCGGAAGCCTGCGCCAGCGGGGCGGACGAGGCGCTCGCGTACGATTCGCTGGTGGCCGAGGGCCGCGCCGCGGAATGGCCGCGCGTGCTGGAGCGGCTCATGCGCTGGCAGTCGGCGGGTTTCTTCGTGGCGATGATGCTCGGGGCGGCGTCCTACGACGCCCGGCTCGTGCAGCACGTCGTCGATTTCCTCGGCCTCCCGTGGACGGTGACGCGCGAGATGACCGTGCGCTTCCCCGTCTATCTCACGCTCGGGAACGCCGTCCTCGCGCTCCTCGTCACGCTCCGCATGCGCGAGCCCGCGGCCGCCGCCGACGCATCGCACGCGGGCGCGACGTGGCACGCCACGCTCGCCGCCGGGCGCTGGATCCTGCACACGCCGCTGGCGCTCGCCGTGATCCTCGCCGGGCTGTGCTTCGACAGCATCGTGCGCCTTTTCCTCACCATCGGGAGCGGCTACTACCGGCTGATCGCCATTCCCGAGGCAGCCTTCGGGCTGATCGGATCTAGCTTTGCCGTCATCGGCTTCGTGCTCCCTCCCCTCGCCCGCCGACTCGCCGAGCGCCGCAGCATGCGCGCGAATTTCTCGCTCGTCGCCGCGCTCGTCCTCGCCGGGTTCACTGGCGTCGCCTTTGCCTGGCCGCTGTGGGGGCTGCTCCCGTTGCTGCCCATCGGCGCGGCCATGTCGCTCACGGGCTTCTTCGTCTCGCACTATCTCAATGCCGCCGTCACCGACTCGCGCCGGCGCGCGACGGTCCTCAGCTTCCGCGGGCTCGCCTACAATCTCGCCTATGGCGGCGTCGGCCTGCTTTTCGCCGCGCTCACCCGCGCGCTCGCCGCGCGGGAAAATGCGGATGCCGTCTTCGCCGAGTCGCTCACCTGGCTGCCGTGGTGGTTCATCGCGACTCTGGCACTCCTGGCCACGGCTTGGGTCCGGCTTGGAAATCCCGCAGCGCCTTTGCCAGCGCCTCCATCGGCAGACCGATGACGTTTGTGAACGATCCCTCGACACGCGCGATCAGTTCGCCCGCGTCGTCCTGCGCAGCGTAGGCGCCCGCCTTGTCCAGCGGGCCGATCCGCGCGTGATAGGCGCGAATCTGCGCGTCGCTCAGTGTGCGAAAATGCACCCGGCTGATGTCGAGGAACGCCGCATCCCGCCCGCTCTGCCAGTGGCAAAGCCACACGCCCGAATAGACCGCATGCACGCGCCCGTTCAGCCGTTTCACCATCGCAAACGCTGCGTCCATGTCCGCCGGCTTGCCAAAGACCTCGCCCTCGAAAACCACCTCCGTATCCACCCCAAGCACCAGTGCCTCCGGGTGCCGCCGCGCCACGGCGAGCGCCTTCGCCCGCGCGTTGCGCAGCGTGATCTCGCCCGGCGTGAGATGCGCCGGCGCGCTCTCCGCCACGTCCGCCGCCTCGACGGAAAACACGTATCCGTGCTCCTGCAAAAGCGACCGTCGCCGCGGCGAAGCGGACGCAAGGATGAGCGGCGGAAGCGGCATAACGGCACCGGCACAGTGACGCCTCGCAGCCTTCAGGGGAAGCCGACAGCTTTCCCGGCAAAATCTCGCGCGGATTTGTCCCAACCTTCCCCTTCAAACGCTGTTATCTCTCAGACATGAGCTTCCCCGCCAAAAGACTCAGCGCCGCTGCCGCGCTCGCCCTCATTTCCGCGCCCTCCTTTGCAGCGGTAAAGACGCCCGATCTCGCGGCCAAGCCCGACCCGGCACAGATCGAGTTTTTTGAAAAGAGCATCCGCCCGATCCTCTCCACGAAGTGCTACAAGTGCCACTCCGCCGAGGCGGACAAGGTGAAGGGCGGACTGCTCCTCGACACGCGCGACGGCATCCGCAAAGGCGGCGACTCCGGCCACGCGGTCGTGCCCGGCAATCTCGAAGAAAGCCTGCTGATCAAGGCGCTGCACCACACCGACAAGGACATGGCGATGCCGCCGGAGAAGAGCGGCGGCAAGCTGCCGGACAATGTCATCGCCGACTTTGAGCAGTGGGTAAAGATGGGCGCGCCCGATCCGCGCGACGGCCAGGCAGTGGCGGTGAAAAAGGAGATCGATTTTACAAAGGCTCGCGAGTTCTGGGCGTTCAAAGCGCCGGTCGCCGCGCCTGCGCCCGCTGTCGCCGACAAGCAATGGCCGCGCACGGACATCGACCGCTTTATCCTCGCCGGCCTGGAGGCGAAAGGGCTGAAGCCCGTGGCCGACGCCGACCGCCGCAATCTGATTCGGCGCACTTACTTCGACCTCATCGGCCTGCCGCCGACACCGGAGGAAATGGACGTGTTTTTCAAGGACACAGCGCCCGACGCCTTCGCCAAAGTCGTGGACAAACTGCTCGCCTCACCGCGATTCGGCGAGCGCTGGGGACGGCACTGGCTCGACGTGGCCCGCTACGCGGAATCGACCGGCAAGGAGCGCAACTACACATTCCCCGAGGCATGGCGGTATCGCGACTACGTCATCGCGGCCTTCAATGCGGACAAGCCGTATGACGAGTTCATCCGCGAGCAGATCGCCGGGGATCTGCTGCCCTCGAAGGACACAGCGGAGCGAAACGAGCATCTCACGGCGACGGGTTTCCTCGCGCTCGGCCCAAAGGGGCTGAACGAGAAAAACAAGACGCAGTTCGAGATGGATCTCGTGGATGAGCAGATCGACGTGACCTCGCGCGCCGTGCTCGGCCTCACCGCCGCCTGCGCCCGCTGCCACGATCACAAGTTCGATCCCATCCCGACGCGGGACTACTACGCGCTCGCCGGCATCTTCCGCAGCTCGAAGACCTTCTTCGGCACCGCAGGCGGCACCGGCAAGGCCGCGCAGGGAAACCGGAACGGCACGCGTCTCCTGACACTGAGCGACGCCGGCGCGGCTCCGTCTCCGCAGGCACCCGCCGCCGCAACCCCACCCGCCCCCACGGCTGATCCGCTCGCGGCGCTGGCCGCACAGTTTCCAAAGCGGGCGGCGAAGCTCGCAGCGATGAGCCCGGCCGAGCGGACTCGAGTCCTCGAACGTCTGAGATCGAACGGCACACTTCCCGCCGCACCCGCAGCCCCTCCGATGCAAACGCAGCCGACCACTGCCGGGTTCGCCATGGGCGTGCAGGAGGGCCGGGCCGGGGATTCGCCGATCTACATCCGCGGCGAGGTGGACGGCGCGGGACCCATCGTTCCGCGCGGCGTCCTCACAGTCCTGACCCCGGGCTCAAAGCCGGCGATCGACCCGCGGCAAAGCGGCCGGCTCGAACTCGCCGGTTGGCTCACGGATGAAGCGAATCCGCTGACCGCCCGCGTCATGGTGAACCGCGTGTGGCTGAATCTCTTCGGCGACGGACTCGTGCGCACCGCCGACAATTTCGGCGCGACCGGCGAGGAGCCGACCCATCCGGCGCTGCTCGACAGACTCGCCGTGCAGTTCATGCGCGAGGGCTGGTCGGTGAAAAGGCTCGTCCGCTCCATCGTGCTCAGCCGCGCCTATCAGCTTGGCACCGCCCACAACGCGAAAAACTACGAGGCCGATCCCGACAACGTGCTCGTCTGGCGCATGAGCCCGCGCCGCCTCGATGCCGAGGCGATCCGCGACGCCGTGCTCGCCGCGAGCGGCCAGCTTGAGCGCACGCCGCCGCACGGCTCGGTCGTCGCGAATGTCGGCGACGGCTACATCGGCCGCGGCATCCGTCCCACGGCTTTCAATATCGAAGCCCGCTACCGCAGCGTCTATCTGCCGATCGTCCGCGACTTCGTGCCGGACGTGCTCGCTGTCTTCGACTTCGCCGAGCCGAGCCTCGTCGTCCCCGCGCGCGACACCACGAACGTCCCGGCCCAGGCGCTCTTCATGATGAACAGCGCATTCGTCACCGCGCAGTCGCAGGCGCTCGCGAAGCGCCTGCTCGCCATGACCCAGTACGACTACAGCCAGCGCATCACCATGGCCTACATGCTCACGCTCTCGCGCCCGCCGACCGAAGCCGAGCGCGCGCGTGCGGACGCCTACCTCCGCAGCGAAGCGCAGGGCGCCCTCCCGGCGGAAAAGGCGTGGGCCACTTTCAGCCAGGCCCTCTTCGCCTGCGCGGAGTTCCGCTACCTGAAATGAATTCGGAATGCGGATTGCGGAACTCGGAATAATCCCATTGCGACGCGATGAACGATTTGAAGGCACGAACCAAGGAATTTGGACTGCGAGTAATTCGACTCGTCGAGACTTTGCCGAAAAGCCGAACTGCAGACGTGCTCGGACGGCAGTTGCTCCGCGCCGCCACATCGGTGGGCGCAAACTATCGCGCAGCCTGCCGCGGCAGGAGCGCGGCCGAGTTTCTAGCCAAGCTCGGAATCGTCGAAGAAGAAGCAGATGAGTCAGCTTACTGGATCGAGATGCTGACCGATGCTGGACTCGTGAAGACAAGCCTCGTCGAACCGTTGCTTCGCGAAGCCAATGAACTGACGGCGATCATTGTCAGCTCGATCAAAACCTCGCGTCGAAACGCCCAGAAGAAGCAGCCCGCCCCGAAACGCTATGAAACCTGACTGTCATTCCGCACTCCGAACTCCGCATTCCGCATTGCCCTACGAATGCCGCGACATCCAGCCGCGGTGGATGACGCGTCGCGAAGTCCTCAAAAGCGTCTCCGCCGGCTTTGGATGGCTCGCTTTCCAGGGGCTCTCCACGCAGCTCGCCGCGGCGGAAAACAAGAACCCGCTCGCGCCAAAGGCGCCGCATTTTCCAGCGCGCGCCAAGCGCGTGATCTTCCTCGCCATGCAGGGCGGCCCGGCGCACATGGACACCTTTGACTACAAGCCGAAGCTCTCCGAGGACAACGGCAAGCCCGGCAATGCGAAGGGCGGCGGCGCGAAGCTGCTCGGCTCGCCGTTTCAGTTCGCGCAGCACGGGCAGAGCGGGATGTGGATTTCGGAGCTGTTTCCAAATGTGGCAAAGCACGCGGACGAGATGTGCCTCCTCCGCAGCATGCACACGGACATCCCGAACCATCCGCAGGCCTTCGTGCAGATGCACACCGGCAGCTCGCAGTTCATCCGCCCGTCCATGGGCGCGTGGACGCTCTACGGCCTCGGCACGGAGAATGAAAATCTCCCCGGCTTCATCACCATCAGCCCGCCGCTCGCGCTCGGCGGCGCGCAGAATTTCGGCGCGGCCTTTCTCCCCGC
>JAYTML010000091.1:0-2395 GCA_043728655.1 Chthoniobacter sp.
GGCGCGGAAATCCGCTCCCCGTTCACGAGCGTCCCCCGCACGCTGCCGAGATCCTCGACGATGCAGTTTTTCCCATCCCACGTGAAGCGGCAGTGCTGCCGCGAGATCTCGACGTGCTTCAGCGAAAAATCGGCGGCAGAGGCGCGCCCCACGACGCAGGTGCCCGGCTTCAGGGAGAAAACCTTCGGCGGCAGACCGGCGGTGACTAGGAGAAAGGGCATCGGCTTGGCAGGAGCGGTGGGGAAGGCTGCGGGCGGGTATCAGATGCGCCGGGGCCGCCGGGAATTGCAAACCGATACCGCCGCATGCCCTGCGGCGCGCTGCCAGTATCCGACCCGCAACGGCGAACCTGCGGAATTCTTTGCCGACGGACGATTTCACCGCTTGACCACGCGCTCCAATCCTTAATAAGAACGAGTCTCAACAGCATCCGAACACCCAATCCATCCATGTTCAAATCACTCCGCCTCGTCCCCGCCGCCCTCGCTCTCGCCCTCGTCGCGTCTGCCTTGCCCGCCTCGGCCGGGCAGCGAAAATTCGCCTACAGCTACGAAGCCACCACCGCCCCGAAAGGCGCGATCGAAATCGAAAACTGGGTCACCTGGAAAACGCGCGGCACTGCGGACGGTCGCGTGGACCGCTTCGACTTCCGCCACGAACTCGAATTCGGCCTCACCGACCGGCTCCAGCTCGGCCTTTACCTCGCCGACTGGCGGCACGAGAGCACGCCCGGCGGCAGCGAGACGACCTACCAGCACTCCGGCGCGGAGCTGATCTGGAACCTCACCAACCCGACCACGTCCTTCCTCGGCACCGCGCTCTACGGCGAAGTGCTCGTCGGCGAGGATGTCGTGAAACTCGAAGGCAAGCTCCTGCTCCAGAAAAACATCGGCCCGGTCATCCTCGCGTATAACGCGATCATCGAGGCCGAGTGGGAGGGCGACGATCTCGACGAGAAAACCGGCGTGTTCGGGCAGACATTCGGCGCGAGCTACGCCATCAGCCGCAGCTTCTCGGCCGGCATCGAAGCGCTGCACGAGATCGAATTCGCGGACTGGGGCAAAGGCAGCGCTTCGGTCGTCTCGGTCGGGCCAAACGTCTCGTTCCAAGTCGGCCGCGTCTTCGCGACCATCGCCGGCCTCTGGCAGGTGACGAATGTGGACGGCGAGCCGGACTTCCAGCTCCGCACGATCTTCGGGTTCAGTTTCTAAATCGCACGCGCCCTCCAGTCCATGCGCACGAAGCTCTGTCACCTGCCCGCCATCACGCTCTGCGCGCTGGCGCTGGCAGGCTGCGCGAGCTTCGTGCCGCCGCCCGTGACGCCGGCGATGGTCTCCGCCAGCCGCGGCGCTTCCGCTGCGACTTTGGAAAGCGGGCGCGCGCTCTTCGCCGGGCGCTGCACCTCATGCCACTCGGCCGACCCGGTGGAAAAGTATTCGCTGCCACGCTGGCGGGAGATCCTCGCCGACATGGCGCACCGCTCGAAAATCGACACCGCGCAGCAGTCCGCCATCCTCACCTACATCGCAGCCGCGCAGGCGATGCCGCCTGATCCTTCGGCGCGGTAGCAGGCCGTGCGTGCCTTTACATTTCCACGCCGTTTGCTGAGCGTCCCGGCCATGCTGCGCTTCCCTCTCGTCGTCGTCGCGATCCTCGTTTTCACCGTCGCTCGGGCGGCGGAAGCGCCGCCGCGCACGCCGAATCCGGTGATCGCTTCAGCGCAGCAGCGCATCGCCGCCTTTCACGCCGGTGAAAAGCCGTCCGGCTCCGTCGTGCGGCTCGTCTATTTCCATCCGGCTGACCGCGACCCGCTGCCGGACTATGCCGCGCGGCTGGACCGGATCATGACCGACATCAGCGGCTTTTTTCGCGACGGACTGGAGCAGCGCTTCGCGGTGAAAAGCGGCGGGCTTCCGCTGGAGCGCAAGGCCGGAAAGCTCGTCATCCACATGGTGCGCGGCCAGCACCCGGCGGCTCACTACGAGCACACCTCCGGCGACGAGACGTGGGCCGAGGTGCGCAAGGCGCTCGCAGGCACGATCGATCCCGAGCGCGAGCATGTGCTCATCCTCTACGGGCTCTGCCGCCGCGAGCCGGACGGGCGCTTCGTATTCGATGCGCCGTACTACGGGGCCACCTGGAGCGACCAGCGCCACGGGCTTTGCCACGCGGCGGACTGCGACGTGCTCGACCCGCTGCTGCTCACGGCGAACGACAAGCCGATGGTTTTCACCGAGCACTACTACCCGCGCATCGAGATGACGCTGGCGAAATTCAACTCGTGGTATCTCGGCGGCATCGCGCACGAACTCGGGCACGGCCTCGGCCTACCCCACGACAACGGCGGCCCCGGCGAGGCTCCGGGAATCTCGCTGATGGGAGGAGGGAATCTTCA
>JAYTML010000092.1:0-2497 GCA_043728655.1 Chthoniobacter sp.
CCGGAGGAAACAGCGCGCTCCACAACGGGTGCCGCCGCGACAACGGGAGCTGGAATCTCCAGCGGCGCCGCGTTAGCGGGCGGCTCAGGCGGCGCGGCATTCAGAACTGGATCATCGTCTCGCAAGCCCGGCTCTGAGCGGAGGCGGGGCAGTTGCGCATTTGAGCGCACCACGGGCTCGCGCTGAGAGGCGGCTGGGACCGGCTGCGGCGCTGGGACGCTGGCTGCCGCGTCGAATTTCAAAAAGCTGTCGGAGACGATGGTCTCGGCGGGCGAGAGGGCCTCCGGAGCCGCATCTCCCACCTGGAAGATCATGCCTGTGGGACGCGCCGCGTCGCCTGTGGCCACCGCACCGTCATCGCGCACCCAGCGGCGTGCCTGGGTTCCGAGACTTGTGGTTTCGCGCCAGCGATTCACTCCGCCATTGGCCTGGAGGAGCGATTGGATTTCGGCGTCCGCGAGGTAGCCGTTGCTCCGGTAGGTCAGCTTGCCGACCGTGCCGTCCGCCCCGGCCGTGAATTCGACCTGTGCCGACCACCCTTCCCAGAAATACACGGCGAGCCGCCGGGCGTGATCTTCCACGGCGGGAGCGCCGTGGCGGGCGACTATCTGGGCCTGGGTTTCGCCGATCTGGAGCGCGTGCCCGGACACCGTGGCGAAGGCAAAGGCGAACGTGAAGTGGAGGAACGGGAAGTGGCGGATGGAGGCCATTGCTCTGGTGAAAAGCAGGTTGCTGACCAAGTGTGGAATGGATTTGCGGCAGGGGCGCCAGCTGGGGTTGCCGCGAACGGGAAAGGGCACTAAGAAACGCGCTCCCAGCGGCCTATTATTCCACACCGACGATGCGCTTTTTCCTCACCTGCACGCTGACGCTCCTGCTCGCCGTGCTGGGAAGCGCGGCGACGGAAACGGATGCCGAGGGAGTGCGGCTGGCGGGAAGGGTGCGCGAGATTTTCGAGGCGAAGTGCATCGAGTGCCACGGCCCGGAGCTGCCGCGGCCGAAGGGGAAATTCGGCTACGTACTCGACCTGAAGCGCGTGGCGGCCAATCCGCAATACGTGGAGCGCGGCCAGCCGGCAAAGTCCGACCTCTATGTCATGGTGCGCGACGATGACATGCCGGGTGAGGACGCCAATGTGCCGGCGCTGACGCCTGAGGAGAAAGAGGCCGTGCGCCGCTGGGTCGAGCTCGGCGCGCCGGAGCCGGCCTCCACCGCGGAACGCATCGCCGCGCCGGCAGGGAGTGGCGCCGACCAGAAGCCGGAGAAGTCTTTCTGGAAGCGCGCGCTCCGGCTGATCGGGCGGATGCACCCGGTCTCGACGCACTTTCCCGTGGCGCTGATGTTCGTGGCCGCCTTTGCCGAGGGGCTGGGCTGGTGGACGCGGCGCGAGGTATGGCATCACACGGTGCGCTTCCTGGTGGTGCTCGCGGCGCTCGGCGCGGTGTCTGCCGCGTGCCTGGGGTGGATCAATGCCTCATTCACGAGCTACGTCGGCCAGTCGGCGGCGATCCTGTGGTGGCACCGCTGGCTGGGCACGGGCGCGGCGGCGTGGGCGGCGGTCTGCGCGGGGCTGGCGATCCTCAGCAAATGCGAGGAGGGCACAAAGGACCGGCAGCGCTTCCGCGGCGCGCTCTTCGTCGGCGCGGTGCTCGTGGGGATCGCCGGCTTCCTCGGCAGCGCGCTGATCTACGGGCTGGATCACTACGCGTGGTAGCGGGAAAAACCGCGCGCCAGCCGACGCGGGCTACTTTTTCAAAGGCGGCGGAGGCGCGGACTTCGTGCCGGGCTGGGCGGCGAGGAACTGGTTGAGGAGGTCGCTTTTCGGCGGGACGAAGGTGATGCGCGCCTCGCCCTGGACGATCTGCTGCATTTCGAGGATCTCAAACATGGAGTCGATGATCTCGCGGTCCTGGGAGATCTGCTGGAGCGCCTCGCCGACGATGCGCGGACGCATGGCGGCGGCCTTGGCAAACTCGATGGCGGCCTGGCGCTCGGCGGTGCTGGTGATGATGCTCACCTGGTTCGCGCCGTCCTGCTTGATGGCGCTGGTCACCTGGCGGAGGCGGTTCACCACTTTCTCCTCGATCTGCCGGATCATGCCCGCGTCGCGGAAATGCACCTTGCGGATATAGACGCTGCCGAGCTTGTAGCCCCACTCGTTGGACTTCGGCGAGACCTCGGTGCGGACGGTGAGCGACATGGCGTGGCGCGTTTCGAGCATGCTGCCGAGCGGCATATTGCTGAGGCAGCGGACGGTGGCGCTGCTGACATTGGCGCTGAGCGAACCGCGGGGGTCGGCGTTCTTGAAAAGATACGAGACGGGCTCGCTGATGTACATCTCGTACCAGATGCCGAGGCCCATCGGGGCGCCTTCCTCGCTGTTCACGGCCTGGCTGCGGAGGTACATCTGATCGAGCCGCAGGTCGAGGACGTGGCACTTGCCGAGCCAGTTCACGATCGGGCCGAGGACGCCGAGTTTCGCCCAGAGGAAATAGAT
>JAYTML010000093.1:0-3083 GCA_043728655.1 Chthoniobacter sp.
GAGGGGCCGCAGATTCGCGACACGATCCATCTGCTCGCGCCGGGCGGGAAGGCGGAGCCGCCGCTGCCGAGAAACGCGCTGGCTTTCAGCGCGGCGGACACTTTCCTCTACTACGGTCTGGCGCTGCCGGCGAAGATCGAGATGCCGGATTCTGCGGGGCTGCTGGGCGGGTATCTGCCGATGCTGGGGCCGATCGAGAAGGCGCTGGCTGAGCAGGGGCTGACGTGGGCGGATCTGGGGACGGCGTTCGGCCCGGAGCTGGGGCTGGTGGCGGACTGGGCGCTGCAGGATGAGCAGCCGTCGGCGCTGATCGCGCTCGACGTGCGCGATCAGGCGAAGGCGCGGGCTTTTGTGGATGTCTTCACTGGGGCGGCTACCGGCACGGCGGCCTGGGGACGCGCGGAGAAGGATGGTGTCACGCTTTTCCAGAGCCCTGCCGGAGAGGGGCTGCTGCCGATCACGCCGGTGCTGGCGCTGACTGAGAAATTCCTCGTGCTCGGCTTTAGCCCGGCGGCGGCTGAGACGGCGGTCGCGCGGCTGAAAAGCGGTCGGTCGGTCATCGCGCAGACGCCCGGGTACCAGGGGGCGGCGAAGGAGCTGGGGCATCCGACGGCAGGTTTTGGGTATCTCGACATGAAGACGCTTTTCGAGCGGTCGTACGGGACTCTGCGCCCGCTCATCGCCATGTCGCTCGCCTTTAACCAAGAGGCGGGCCATTACCTCGACGCGGGGAAACTCCCCGGCACCGAGACGATCAGCCGCCACCTGACGCCGTCGGTCTATTCCCAGAGTGTCACAGCCGATGGTACACTGGTGGAATCGGTGGGAACCCTCACTTTTAACCAAGTCCTCATCGGGGCGATCGGCGGGGGCATCGTCGCGGCCCTCCCCATGATCGAAGGCGCGCTCAATGGCGGCCTGAAGCTCGACCCGAGCATCCTCCAACTCCCCCAGCCCGCCCCCTTGCCTGCGGAGCCAGACGCGCCAATTTCTGCCGTAATCACGCCGTCCGAAGCCGCGCCCGCCCCCGCAAGCCCGACCGTCCAGCCATAAGCAAAATTTGCCGTCGGCGGGAAATTTTGTTCGTGAGTCGGAAAATGTTGTGATAATCTCCGCACCCTATGCCCATCCACAAGAAAACCGCATTCTCCCGTCGGCTTCCGGACCTGGTCACTGAGGAATTGGCTGCCGCGTTGACTTCAAAAACCAATTTTGAGTTCAAGGATCTCTTCGAAGTCGTCCACGCGAAACTCCGCGCCCGCAATGCCGCCAGCGGCGGTGAGGAGATGCTCCGTTTGCGCGCCTACGAGAAGCTTCAGAATCTGGTTTCCCGCGGCATGGTGAAAAAGGAAGCGAAGAAGTACAAGGGCGTGCCCAAGCTCCTCGCGACGTTGGAAACCTTCCCCCCGAAGGTGCCCGGCGCTCCCGCCCCCGCTCCTGCCGCAGCCTAAGCGGTCGTTTCTTCGGGTTCGTCCAGGGATATGAGCGAGTATTTTCCGATCTTCCTCCAAGTGGTCGTCGCCATCGGCTTCGCCGCGTCGGCGCTGCTCGTCAGCGTGCTTCTCGGCAGGTCCGCGAAGACCAACAAAGCGAAGGACTCCGCCTACGAGTGCGGCATGCCCGCCGAGGGGGCGGCCCAGCCCCGCTTCAGCGTGAAGTTCTACCTGGTGGCGATGCTCTTCATCCTTTTCGATATCGAAATCGTCTTCATGTATCCGTGGGCCGTGGTCTATCGGGAATTCCTCGTGGCGAATGGACCCGGCATCTTCTGGAGCATGCTGAGCTTTGTCGGAATCCTCACCGTCGGCTACGTGTATGCCATCATGAAGGGCGCGCTGGACTGGAAGAGCTGATCGGATTCGCATGGTTCACCACATCACTCTCTGCAAGCTCCAGCCCGAGGTCACTCTCGCGAAGCTCGAACAACTCATGATGACCACCCGCATGAGCCTCCTCAAGATCCCGGAAATCCTCAGCGTCCGCTGCGGGAAAAACATCGATCCCAAGTCGGAGTGGCCCTTTTTCGTCGCGCTCGACTTTGAGTCCCTGGAAAAGCTCGCGATGACCGAAGACGACGCCATTTACATGAAATTCGTCGCGGATGTCATCAAGCCGCACACCACCGACCGGCTCGTGCTGCACTACGAGATGGAGCCGGGCAAGAGCGTCAAATACTCCTGAATCCGCGCGGCGACGAAGGCGATCTCTTCGTCTGAGATCGAAAAGGGCGGGGTCAGGCTGAGGACATTGCTGGTGGGTGAGTCGGCGAGGAGAAGCAGGCCGTCGCGGAGCGCGTGCTTGATGATGGCGATGGCGAGACTTGTGGCGGGAGCCAAAGTGGACGGCTCGACCAATTCCACACCGAGCATCAGCCCGAGGCCGCGGATCCCCCCGATGTGCGGGGAGCGCATGGCCGCGAGCGCCGCTTTCAGCTTCGCGCCCCGCTCCTGGACCTGCGCCGCGAGAGCGGAGTCGGCGTGTTGTTTCAGTGACGCGAGCGCCATCGCGCAGCCGAGGGGATTTCCCAGGAATGTGCTCGTGTGCAGCGCCTCGCCGGTGGACGCCGGCCACGCATCCATCACGTCCGCGCGCCCCACGCACGCCGAGAGCGGGAAGCCTCCGGTCAGCGCCTTGCCGAGGCAGATCAGGTCCGGCACCACGCCGGAGTGGTCGCACGCGAAGAGCGCGCCCGTGCGGTGAAAGCCGGTGTAAATCTCATCCGCGATCAGCAGGATTCCGTGTGCGTCGCAAACCTCCCGGAGCATCGGCAGAAACTCGCGCGGCGGCACCACGCAGCCGCCCCTCCCCTGCACCGGCTCCACGAGCACGCACCCGATCCCGCCCGCGCGAACCGTCTCCTCCATCCGCGTCCGCAGTTCCGCAAGATCGCCGTCCGGCCCGCCCTCCGCCGGATACGGCAGCAGCGTCGCGAAATCCTTTAACTGCGCACGAAACGGCTCGCGAAAATACGGCAGCCCGATCGCGCTCAGCGCGCCCATGCCCAGCCCGTGATAGCCGCCCGTGAATGCGATCACCCCCGCCTTCCCCGTCCGCAGCAGCGCCGTCTTCAGCGCCGTCTCCAC
>JAYTML010000094.1:0-9911 GCA_043728655.1 Chthoniobacter sp.
GCCCAGCCGATCGTCAACCATGAGGAGGAGATCGCAGACGCCCGCGGCAACCAGCGCTGGCTGCTGACCTCAAAAATTCCCTGGCTCAATGACGGCGGACAGGCTGTCGGACTCGTCTGCATCAGCCGCGACATCTCCGAGCAGAAGCTCGCCGAGGCCCACCTCAAGCAGGCCAACGCCGATCTGAAGGCGCGCCGAGAGGACCTGATCGCCGCCGTCAGCGATTTGCAGGACGCCCATCGCGAGCTGCGCGCCGTGCAACTCCAGCTCATCGATGCGGAAAAGATGAAATCCATCGGACGCCTCGCCGCGGGCGTCGCACACGAAGTCAAAAACCCGCTCGCCATTCTCAAGCTCGGCCTCGACTTCCTCTCCTCCCAGCCGCCGGCCGACGCGACGGTGCCGGAGATCCTCAGAGAGATGTCGGAAGCCGTGGGTCGGGCTGACGGCGTCATTCGCGGCCTGCTCGACTTCTCCGCGCCCAAGCAGCTCGAAACCAGCCGTGCGAGTCTCAATGTCGTCATCAATCAGGCCCTCCGGCTCGTGCGCGGCGAGATGAAGGGCGGCTGCCAGATCCGGCGGGAACTTCAGGCCGACCTCCCGCCGCTCGTCCTCGATACCGGCAAGATCAGCCAGGTCTTCGTCAATCTCCTGACAAACGCCCTTCACGCCATGGAAGGCGGCGGCACCCTGACCATCCGCACCTACTCGAAACAGCTCACCGGAGTCGGTGCCAATATCTCCGACAAACGCTCCGAGTCCTTTCGGGTCGGCGAAACCATCGTCGTCGCCGAGATCGACGACACCGGCTCTGGCATCCCGGAAGAAAAGCTCGGCAAGATCTTCGAACCCTTCTATACCACCAAGCCAACCGGAAAAGGCACCGGCCTTGGGCTTTCCGTTGTCCGAACCATCATCGACCTCCACGGCGGCACCATCGATATCCAGAATCTCCCGGAGCGCGGGGCACGGGTAACTCTCATGTTTCAAGTTTGACCATCACCCAACCACCCAGCCAACACACCCATATGGAAAAGAAACGCCTCTTCATCGTTGATGACGAATCCGGATTCACCCGGCTCCTCAAGCTCACCCTGGAAAAATCCGGCAACTATCAGGTTCTCGAGGAAAACGACGGCTCCAAGGCTTGGTTAAAGGCCCGCGAGTTCAAGCCCCACATCATTTTCCTCGATATCGTCATGCCCAAGATCGACGGCGGCGACGTGGCGCAGCAGATCCGCTCCGATCCCGTCCTCGCGCATGTGCCGATCATCTTCCTGACGGCCATCGTCTCGCGCACCGAGACTAAGCATGAGATCGGTGGTTTCCCGTTCCTTGCCAAGCCCGTCAGCCTCGAGGCCATCACCCGCTGCATCGAGGAGCACATCGGAAAATAGGCCGGCATTCCATCCCGGCGCGGCGGGGCAAACGCGGCGGGCCTGCAAGCCCGCGAGGCATGCGAGGGGATTTTTTTGGCAGAAATGACCCGGGCTCATTAGCTTGAGTGTGAGTTATGGGGCTGGCTCGCCAGCTTCCATCTGATCCGGGAGGCGCCGAGCGCGATGCAGGATTCAGCAGGATGGAACGAGTGCCGCATCGAGCCAATCGCTCTCTACGCTTGCACTGCCAGAGGATCTGGAAAAGGCCGCCGGCATTCCGTCACCCCGCCCACGGTTGGTCGGGACAGGTTACCCTAGGATCGGGAACGGAAAGCGAGCCCAACCCTGAAAGTGTTGAATCCGGCTAAATCCGGGATTGGGATCCAGGAAATCCGCGCAAGGCCGGAACGCCGCGGAACTTGATGCCCTCATCCACAAGGTGACTGGTCCAGATCTCAGGAGCGCTTCTTTCCGCTCCATTGCTGCTCTCAGGGTGAAAGCATGGCGCAACAATGTGCTTGAAGAATCTCCATATGGCGATATAAGGTTGTTACGCAGCCGAACAAATTATGACATCCATCGATCCACGACAGCTCCATGAGCGCCGCCAGCGCGGCGATACGCTTAACCTCCTCGATGTCCGCACACCCGCGGAACACGCGGAGATTCACATCCCCGGCGTACAGCTTATGCCGCTCGACCGGCTCGATGCCGCACAGCTCGCGAGCGCGAATGGTTTTGCGAAGGACCAGCCGCTCTACGTCTTGTGCCGCTCAGGCAGTCGCGCGAAGCAGGCGGCTGAAAAATTGGAAAAGGAAGGATTCACGCAATGCCACGTCGTCGAGGGCGGCACGATGGCGTGGGCCGATGCGGGTCTGCCGGTGAATCGCGGCGCGAGCGGCGTCATCCCGCTGGAGCGGCAGGTTCGCATCGCCGCCGGCCTGATGGTGCTGGCGGGCGTGCTGCTCGCGCAGTTCGTCCACCCGGCCTTCATCTGGCTGTCGGGTTTCGTCGGCGCCGGGTTGACGTTCGCCGGCATCACGGACTGGTGCGGCATGGGGATGCTCATCGCACGGATGCCGTGGAACCAGCGCGGCGCGGGATCGTGCTGCGCGAAGTAACCGAACCTGCCTCCCATGTTTCTTCGCCAAATCTCCGATCCGCACCTCGCCCAGTACTCCTATATCATCGGCTGCCAACGCACCGGCGAGGCCATCGTCATCGACGCCGAGCGCGACATCGACCGCTACCGCGAAGTCGCCGAGCAGGAGGGCTTGCGCATCACCGCTGTCGCCGAGACGCACATCCACGCGGACTTCGTGAGCGGCGCACGCGAGTTCGCCATGTCCGATCCGGCGGTGAAAATCTACGTCTCCGCCGAGGGCGGGCCCGACTGGCAGAGCGAGTGGACCGAGGGTCTGCCAAACGTCACGCGGCTGCGGGACGGCGATGTTTTCAAGGTCGGCAACATCGAGTTCAAAGCCGTCCACACACCCGGGCATACTCCCGAGCATATGGTCTATCTCGTGACCGACATCGGCGGAGGTGCGGATGAAGCCGTCGCGATGCTCAGCGGTGATTTCATCTTTGTCGGCGATGCCGGACGCCCCGATCTTCTGGAGCAGGCCGCTGGTCACGAGGGGACGCAGGAGCAGGGCGCGCGGCAGCTTTACGCGAGCCTGCGCAAAGTCTCCGACTTGCCGTGCCACTTGCAGGTGCTCCCGGCGCATGGCGCGGGCAGCGCTTGCGGCAAGGCGCTCGGCTCGGTGCCGAATTCGACCTTCGGCTACGAGGGAAAATTCAACCCCGCACTCAAGCTCGCGGCCGGCGGGGACGAACAGGCGTTTGTGGATTTCATCCTCAGCGGCCAGCCCGAGCCGCCGGCGTATTTCGCGGATATGAAGCAAGTGAACAAGGTCGGCCCTGCCTTGCTGGGCACGGTGCCGCAGCCGCGCCGCCTGCATCTCGACGAGGTGCTCGCACGAATCGCCGATCCGGGATTCGTGGTGCTGGACACGCGCGAACGCGATGCCTATTTCGCCGGCCATCTTTCCCGCAGCCTTTTCGTACCGCCGGAAAAATTCTCCGACTTCGCCGGCAGCTACCTCGTGCCGGGGAGTGAAATCGTGCTTGTGGTGGAAGATGCGGCCGAGACGGAGGATTTCGTGCGTCAGCTCGTGCGCATGGGCTTCGACAATATCTGCGGGGTGCTGCCCGCGAGAGCCGTGGAGTCCGCGCCCGGTGCGCTGAAAGTGGTGACCCGCGCCGTGACGTTCCGCGACGTGCCGGCACTTATGGCCGATCGATCGGAGATCCGGGTGCTCGACGTGCGCAAGGCGACGGAGTTTGCCGCGGCCCACTTGCGCGATGCGCAAAACATCGCCCACACCCGGCTTCGTCCGCGCCTCGGAGAGGTGGCGGCGGACGCTCCGCTCGTTGTCCATTGTGCCAGCGGCCTGCGCGCGGCGGGCGCGTGCGCCTTCCTCGAACGTGCTGGCCGCGAAGTCGTCTGCGTCGCGGACAAATTCGAGAACTCGCCAAAAGCCCTGCTCGCCTGACGGATGGGAGCGTGGACGCACGAATTGGCCGGGCTCGCCTGCGGCCTCGTGGTCGGCGTCTCGCTCGGTTTGACCGGCGGCGGCGGCTCCATCTTCGCCGTGCCGCTGCTTATCTACGGCCTCGGCGTGCCGGTGCGGACGGCCATCGGCCTCAGCCTCGCGGCGGTCGGCGTCACCGCGGGCTTCGGCGCGGCGCTGCGGTTGAAGGCGCGCGAAGTCGAAGTGTTGCCGGGACTCATCTTCGCTGGCGGCGGCATGGTCTTCGCACCGGTCGGCCTGTGGCTCGGGCACTTCATCCCGCCTGCGGTGCTGCTTTCCACCTTTGCCTTGCTGATGAGCTTCGTAGGCTGGCGCATGTGGCGAGGCAAGGCCGAGACCGGCGGCACACCCGGCCCGTGCGTGTCGCGCGGCGGCGGCAGGCTCGGCCCCGGCTGCTACACGCGGCTTATCGGCGCGGGTGCCGCCGCTGGCGTGCTCTCCGGGCTCTTCGGCATCGGAGGTGGCTTCATCATCGTACCCGCGCTGCTCTACGTCACGGGCACGGGCATTCACCGCGCGGTCGCCACGTCGCTGCTGGTCATCTTTCTCATCTCGCTCTCCGGCGTCACCGCGAGCCTGCTGCACGGGCAGGCGTTTCCGATGCCTGTCTCCGCGATCTTTGTCGGAGGCGGCTTTGCCGGAATGCTGCTCGGCAGCCGCTGGCGCTCGCGCCTCAGCGGCCCCGCGCTGCGCAAGGTCTTCGCCGCCGCCATGTGGATCGTCGGCGCCTACATGCTGGCGCGAAATGTTTCACAACTCACATCACACTGACCGCCATGAAACAAGGCCTCGCCTCACTTCGGCGGCGCTACTGCCGGCATCACGGTCGCCGCGCGTTTGCTGGTCGTGAAAGTGAACGCGGAAGCCCGGCCCGTGATCGCTGGCAGTATGGGCATCCGCACGTCTGGCGCCCGCGCTGCCCGTGGCGCCGAGGCTTAAATGCTGAATTTTCCGACTTTGACGAGCGCCTGCTTGTTGAGGCGGTCGCAGACGAGCGCGCAGAGCTGCATCACCATCTTGTCACTGATCGAATAGTGCGCGCTGGTGCCACGCTGTTCGCGGCCGAGAAATCCGGCGTCGCGCAGGATGCCGAGTTGTTTGGAGATATTTGCCTGGGATAGCCCGACGGCCTCGACGAGTTCATTGACGGTCTTCGGCCCGGCTTTGAGTTCCTGCAGGATGGCGAGGCGCGTCGGTTCGGAGAGCGCACGGAAATTGGAAGCGATCTTCTCGAGGGCAGCGCGGTTCTGTTTGGCCATAAATGAGCGGGCTCTATATCGCTCACTAACGATGAACGACAAGTTGAAAGGTGCCGGAGGGCGAGGCAGGGAAGCCAGGCTGATGCCGGCGAAAACAGCGGAAAACCGGCTGGTTCGCCGCCTTTTTCCCGCTCCGATGAGATGGCTGCCTTACTAGGATTTGAACCTAGACAAAACGATTCAGAGTCGTTTGTGCTACCGTTACACCATAAGGCAAAATGGGAGGGCAGAAGCTATGGATGGAGGGCCGCTTGTAAATGAAATTTTCCGCAGGCAAGCGGCGGCGGATCATTTCCCGAGCGGCTGGGAGACGTGGGCGTCCGGCGGCGGCGCGAAGCTGAATGTGCCGGCGGGGAGCGGGGCGGGGAGCTGATTCCTGTAGGAGGTCACCACGCGGTCCCCTTTGGGCAGGGTGGTTTCTGTGCGCTGAATCTTGAAATCGGCATCCACGAAGACGGCCAGCTCTTTCACCATGCGGCGGAGGCCGCCGCTGCGCGGAGTGAGGGCGAGGCGGTAGCCGTCGCGCTCGCGGGCGGCAGTGCAGGTGTAGAATTTTTCCACGTTTTGGAAATTGAGCCCGGCGGTGAGCGCGGCGATGGAGTCGTCGAAAAACTGACGCTGACCGAGGGTGTAGAGTTCGGCCTCCTTGAAGGCGGGATAGTAAATCCAGAGTTTCGTGCCGTCGCAGACGGTCAGGCTGGGGCTGCTGCCTTTGACTTCGCGGCGGAATCTGTTCGGGACCTGAAAGGCGATGGTGCCTTCGCTGGTCAGCGGTTTGGTGAGGAGGTGGGTGGTTTTCTCCTCCACGAAATCGGCGGTGAGGGACGGGAATTTCGCCCGGTGCTCTTTGAGACTTTTCATCAGCGCCTCCGTTTCGGCGGGAGCGAGGTCTGCCGCGACGGTCAGATCGAGCGCGGTGAGAAAGGCGAGCAGTGTGAGTGTGGGGATGCGCATGAAAGGGGAATCGCTTTTGAGGAGATGAAAGGCCGTGGATTCACGGTGAGCGCGTGCGGGAGGGCAAGGCAATGCGCGTCGCTCATGCCGGGCGAAGATCCGGTTCCGTCCGTGTCCAGATGGGCACGTAATTGAACCACTGCGCCGGGTGCTGGCGGATGATGCCCTCAAAGGCGCTGGCGAGGCGCTGTGTATTGGCGGTGAGGTCGGCGCGGGAGTCGCCGGTGGAGGACATCGGGATGAGCGGTTCCGCTAGGGAGACGTATCGTCCGCCCGGCTGGCGGAGGACGAAGGCGGGGAGCACAGCCGCGCCGGTATGCGCGGCAAGGAGGGCGGGGGCGGTGGAGAATCCGGTGTCGTGGCCGAAGAATCGCACGTCTGCGCCGGTGCCGGCGTATGGGCGATCTACGAGCATGGCCAGGAGTTCATTGCGCCGCAGCGTCTGGATCATCTCGACGAAGGCGAAGGGATGGCCCGGGCCTACGGTGATCGTCTTGATGCCGAGCCGGCGGCGGCTGGCTTCGCGCCAGCGAGTCAGGCCGGTGCTGGGTTCCTCAAGCGTGATGACGGTGAGCGGAAGGCCGCGCTGCGCGAGGACGAGGCCTCCCAGTTCCCAATGCCCAAGGTGGCCGGTGACCACGATGGTGCCGCGTCCCGCAGCGCGAGCCGCGGCGAAGTTTTCAAAGCCGCTCCATCCCTCGACGAGCGCGTCGCACTGCCGCGCGGCGTCGGCTCCGGCGCAGAGGAAATAGTCGGCGAGCATGCGGCTGAAGTTCGCCACGTTTTCGTCGCAGAGCGCGTCGAGCGCCCGGCCGCTGAGGCCGGTGACGAGCTGGAGATTCGCGTGGATCGCGGCCTGCGCATCCGCCTTTTGCCGATAGGCGAGCCGCCCGATGAAAGCCGCCAGCGCCTGGGCGGCGGGCCGGGGGATGAGGTGGGCGATGGCAAAGGCGGCCTTGAAGGCGGAGAGCGAGTAGAGGGCGCTCATGGGGAAAAAATCCAAAATCCGAAATCCGAACTCCGAAACAAACCCGAAGGATCGGAAATCAGGAAATGAGGAAGGGGCGTGCGCGAAGCCATGTCGGGCATTCCTATTTCGTCCCGCGCCACACGTATGCCGGCAGGACGAAGCAGAGCGTGGCGAAAAGGCACCACGCCACGCCCAGCGCGCAGACGAGGCCGAGGCCGCGGAGCGCGGGATTCGCGGCGAGGCCGAGCGATGCAAAGCCGCAGGTGGTGGTGAGACCGCTGAGGAGGACAGGCTTGATGATCGTCGCGACGTTGCGGCGCGGATCGCCCTCGTGGCGCATGGCGATGACGACGTAGATGCCGTAGTCCACGCTCACGCCGAGGACGAGCGGGAAGGCGAGCGCATTGAACATATTGAGCGGAATGCCGAATACTTTGAGCGACGCGAGGAGCGCGCCGATGGACAGCGCGAGCCCGGCCAGGAGGATCGCGAGCGGGAAGAGCCGCCGGTAGAGGATCAGGAGCAGCAGCGTGTTGAAGACAATCATGATCGATGACAGCTCGATGAGCTTGCCCTTGGCCCACGGGACGAGGTCTTGCAGCGTGTAGCTCCAGCCGGAGATGTGCAGCGGGACGCCGGGTGCCTGGAGGTCGGCGCGGAGCTGCTCCTTCTCGGCAAAGCTGGAGAGTGTGCGGGTGGGCGTGACGTAGGCCGCGCCGAGATTCGGATCTTTGGAAAAAAAGCGGTCGAGCACGAACCACCAGCCCGAGCTTTCGGGCAGCGATTTCCGCCAGTCGAGCAGCGTCCGATCGCCGTGCGCGACGCCATCCAGCGCGTCGAGAAGTGCGAACGCAGCGTGGAAGGAATCCGCGCTCATGCCTTCGCGCGAAAGCGTCTCCGTCAGCGCGGCGCGGGCGGCCGGGAGGTCGAGCGCGGCGAGTTTTGCGGCGTTGCTCTCGATCTGTTTCGGCGAGACGGCAAAGGCGGCGGGGGAGGCTGAGGCCTTGATCCGCCCGCGGGCGACGAGGTCGTCAAAGGCAGCCTGGAGGCGCGCCCAGCGGGTGTGAAACTCCTCGGCGTCGCGCGCCTCGACGAGGAGGATGAGCGGCTCGGCGGCGACGGGCATTTTTTCCTGAATCATGCGCAGGGCTGCGCCGGCGCGGCTGCCGGGCGGCTCGAGCGAGCGCGGATTGGCGTCAAAGCGCAGCTTTCCGACCGGCGCGAAAGCGAGCGCCGTGAGCGCGACGAGCAGGACGGCGCTGGCGAGGAAGTAGCCGCGCGGATGGCGGTAGATGGAATCGACGAATCGCTGTCCGGCGTCGCGCATCCAATCCGTCTCGCGATGGCGGAAGCGTGGGCCGAGGAAGGCGAAAAAAATCGTCATCATGAACAGCCCGGCGAGGACGATGCCGATGGCGGTGAGCACGCCGAGCTGGGCGAAGCCCGTGGACTCGCTGCGGAGGAAGCAGAGGAAGGCGGCTGCCGTAGTCAGCGCCCCGAAGGCGATGCCGCTGCCGTGCTCGCGGATGGCCGCGGCGACTGCGCGCTCGTGGTCGAGGCCGGCGCCGCGCTCTCGCTCGTAGATGGCGTAGAGCATCATGCCGAAATCGACGCCGAGCCCGATGAGGATGGCGCAGAGCCCGATGGTGATCATGTTCAGCTCGCTGTAAATGAGAGCGCCGAGCGCGACGGCGACGACGCAGCACACGAGAAGCACATGCAGGATGGCGAGCAGGGGAGTGATGCGTCGGAAGCCCGCGTAGAAGACCACGGCCACCAGGCCGATGGAGCTGAGGAGAGTGGAAAGCACGTCGCCGCGCATCGTGAGCGATAGCTCGCCGACGTAGGGAGTGCGTCCGGTGACGAGGATCTGCGGCGCGGGGCCGGTCCAGTCCGCGAGGACGCGGCGCTTGAAATCCTCGACCTGGCCCATCGTGGCCTGGCAGGCGTGCGCGCCGAGGTCCGGCTGGCTGGTTTTCGCGAGGACGATGCGGAGGGTGCCGTCGGCGGAGGCGAGCGGTCGCGTTTTCTCCACGGAGAATGAGCCGGCGAGCGGCTTGAGCGCGGGGGCGACGAGGCCGAGCGGATCGAAATCCAGCTCGAACTCCGCCTTGGGCGAGCCGGCTTCGAGTTCGGCGCGGAGTTTTTTCAGGCGCGAGGCGATCCGCTCGGGCGACGCGGCCTGGATCACGCTGTCGAAGTCGGCGCCGCTGAGATTAAGAAGCATTGGGAGCGCGATGGAGCGGATCTCCTCGACGCCGCCGGGCGATTCGAGCGGCGAGCGATCCATGACGCGGGTGACCCACGGCTTTTTGCGAAGCGCTTCGCCGAAATGCTCGGTGAAGGCGTCGAGATCGGCGGTGTGCGTGTCGTCGACAATGGCAAAAGTCAGCTCGCGCGCCTGGCTGAATTCGCGGTCGAATGTCTTGAAGGCCTGGACGGATTCGAAGTGCTCCGGGAGGAGGTCGAGGACGTCCGAGGCGAAGCGCACGCCGAAGACGATGGTGAGCACCGAGGCGGCGAGCATCGCGGCGACGCCGGCGAAGAGAGCGCGGCGGCGGTGCGTGACGAAGTGGGCGAACGCGCGGTCGAGGCTCATGTGCGCAGTGATTCCGGCGCGCGGCGCGCGTGGGGCGGACGGCATCCGGCGCTCAGCGGTTGAACTGGAAGTGGAACCGCTGCCCGTCTTCCGGGAAGTTGAGCGAGAGCGAAGTGAGCTGGCCGCGCGTGGATTTCGGCTGGCCTGCCCATG
>JAYTML010000095.1:0-4503 GCA_043728655.1 Chthoniobacter sp.
GAACGAGGAACTTCGGAACGAGGAAATCAAATTGTCTGCGAAGCTAAGCTTCCCATAACCTCCCGCCATGCGAAGCCGCTACCGCATTCATGAACCGCAAGCCGCGCATTTCGTCACCTCCACGATCGTCGCATGGCTCCCGGTTTTCACCACGGCGGCGCGGTGCGATCTGCTCATTCAGTCATGGCTCCATTGCCGCGAGCACAAGGGGCTGCGCATTCACGGCTGGGTCATTCTCGACAACCACTTTCACGCCGTGCTTTCCGCGCCCGATCTCATGCAGGTGATGCGGGATTTCAAACGCCACACGGCGCGGCAGATTCTCAATCTATTGCAGGCGGAGAACTGCGAATGGCTGCTCCATCAGTTCGAGCATTTCCATGCGGTGCATAAGGTGCAGAGCGAACGTCAGGTCTGGCAGGAGGGCTTTCATCCGGTGGCGATCACGGACGATGAGATGATGGTGCAGAAGCTGGAGTATGTGCATAACAACCCGGTGAAGCGTGGGTTGGTGGCTGCGCCGGAGCATTGGCGGTATTCTTCGGCGCATGTGTGGTGCGAGGGTGTGGAGCCGGTTTTGAGGTGTGATCCTTGGCGATGAGAAGCGAAGCTTCAGGGGAAGAGGTGCGTTCCGAAGTGAAACTTCGGAACGAGAGTGGTGGGAGGATTTGGCCCATGCGCCGACTGATCCTCCGTAATCACCAGTCGCCCGGGGGCATTCTGCGGGAGATGGGGGCCGTGCCGGAGGCGGTGGGCGGGGTGGCGGATCATGTGCATTTGCTGGTGGGGCTGAAGGCGACGCATTGCTTGGCGGATGTGTTGCGCGACTTGAAACGGGCTTCGTCCCAATGGGTGCATGAGACGGTGAAGGAGCGGACGTTTGCGTGGCAGGAGGGGTACGGGGCGTTCACGGTGAGTGCGTCGATGCGGGAGAGTGTGCGGCAGTATATCGGGCATCAGGAGGAGCATCACCGGACGCGGACGTTTCGGGAGGAGTATGTGGATTTTTTGCGCAAGAGCGGGGTGGAGTTTGAGGAGAGCTATGTGGATTGAAGGCGCGAGGGGTTTCCCGCGCCCCTGCCGGGGCGCATGCCGGTTGGGGGCGGGTTCCGGTGGGGTCGCTGCGCTCCGCCACCGGCTAATTTCCGGAACGCCTCCGGCGTTGGGGAGAGCGCGGCGGGCGGTTTTGTGGACGCGCATCCGGTGGTGCTCGCTGCGCTCGGACCACCGGCTAATTTCTGGAACGCCTCCGGCGTTGGCCGGAGCGGGCCGGCTAATTTCTGGGGTGCCTCCGGCGTTGCGGAGAGACGAGCTTTTTGAGCCCTGACGATGAGAAAGCTGATGCTGCGCAACGGG
The DNA here is from genome assembly GCA_043728655.1 of Chthoniobacter sp. GTDB lineage: Bacteria > Verrucomicrobiota > Verrucomicrobiia > Chthoniobacterales > Chthoniobacteraceae > Chthoniobacter. The sequence goes on from JAYTML010000095.1 coordinate 1,357, forward strand.
CAATCGCCGGGGGGACATCGTGATGCTGACGGCGGCCGTGCGGGACTTGAAGCGGGCGCTGGGGGCTGCGGTGGCGGATGTGCGGACGCCGTGCCCGGCGCTGTGGAAAGAACGGGCCCGCACCTGACGCCACTTGGGGACGGGGCCGCGGGCGCGGAGGAGATCGCGTGCGGGTGTGTGCGGAGACGAGCTTCGCAATTAACCGCGGCGGGTGCCGGAGATGGCAGCGACCGGGCGGACAGGGGCGCCCGGACCTTTGCACCCGCCGCTGTCCGATCCGGTTGAGCGGGTTCACCGGATCGGGTCGCTGGAGCTGCCGCGCCGGCCAATCCGCCCCCCTCTAGCCAAGCCATCTGACTTCCGCTACATCCTCGCGAACACACGCCCATGAATTCCCAGCCCTCTCCCATCCGCAAAGCCGTGCTCCTCGCCGCCGGCAAAGGCACGCGCATGCGCGAGCTGACCAATGAGCTGCCAAAGCCGATGATCGCCGTGCGCGGCAAGCCGATCCTGATGCACATCGTGGAGGGTCTGCGCGCGGCGGGCGTGACGCACATCCAGATCGTGGTCGGCTGGCGCGCGGAGGTGGTGGAGGAGTTTTTCGGCGACGGAGGAAAGCACGGCGTCTCGGTGGAGTACGTGACGCAGGAGGTGCAGGACGGCACGGGGCGCGTGGTGGAGCTGGCGAAAGGCTTCGCCGGTGCGGACCCGTTCATCCTCAGCTACGGCGACATCCTGATCGATCCCGCGAACTACAGCCGCCTCGCCGATCTCGGCGACGCCGAGGCGCTGATTAGCGTGAAGCACAACCCCGGCGAGATCGCCAAAGGCGGCGCGGTTTTCGTGAACGAGCGCTTTGAGATGACCGATCTCCGCGAAAAGCCGCAGCCCGGCGAGCCGACGAGCCCGTGGTACAACGCGGGCGTCTATGCCTTCCGGCCGAGCATTTTCGAGTTCACCGCGCGCCTGGAAAAATCCCCGCGCGGGGAATACGAGCTGACCGACGCCATCCGCGCGCTCGCCATGAGCGGCCGGAAGGTGCAGGTGCTGGAGCTGTCCGGCGACTGGGCGGACGTGCGCGACCCCGAGGTGCTCGCGCAGTTGAACGGCTAGGCCGCGTTCAGCGGTCCCCGTCCAGCAGCGGCTCCTCGAATTTCTTTTGCGCGAGCTCCGCCCGGAGCAGCGCGACCGTGACGAGCTGCGTCTCGCGCTGGAGGACGATGAAGCCGTCGGCGATCTGGTGGACGCGCGTGCGAGCCGCAGCCGGAGCACCTGGCGCCATGCGCGGCGTCCTCAGAAATTCGCCTTCGCCGTAGGCGCGGCCATTGACCACGGCCAGCGATCCACCGCCGGTGCCGAGGAGGATGCTGGTCACGCGAAAGTTCTTTGAATCCAGCGCCTCGCGCGGCGCATCGTTCGTCGCCACCGCCGTGCTGGCCCCTTTGCGATGCACCCAGCCGATGGGCCAGAATGGGGCGCGGGCGTCCTGGGCATCGCAGGCAAAGGTGGAGCGGTTTTTCAGCTGATACGGCTCCAGAACGGGCTCGGCCTTGGCCGGAGCGGCGTCTTCCGCGTGCAGTGTGGCGGCGCTCAGCAGGCCGCCTCCGAGGACGATGAGGAAAGGGAGTGGTTTCATTGTTTGACGATGTTGCTGACGGTGATCAGGGCGCGCTGCATCTCCACGTCTTCCCGGCTGGTATCGAGCTGCAGGGCGTTGATTTCGAGCAGCGGCTCCTCGTTTTCGAGCGCGGCCACCGCAGTGGCAAAGGGGACATATCCCACCTTCGGCAGGTCGATGCCCCATGACAGCCGGCGGAAGCCTTTCATCTCCTTTTCCACGATCTCGCTGTTCAGGCGGGTCGAGGTTTTGTCGAGGCCCTGCTTTTTGAAAAACTCACTCACCCGCGGCGGGAACCAGGCGACCGGGGAACCTTCCGGGATCATCGCGACCACCTGCTGCATGGTCTGCATGCTGGCCGGCGCGGCTTTCTCGAGCTCCGCGGTCCGCGCTAGTTGCGCTTTGGCGGCGGCGATCTCCGGTCCGAGGGCGGTGACACTGTTGCGCGTCGCCTCCTGGCGCTTTGCGAGCGGGCCGAGCAGCAGGCTGAAGTAGCTGTACACGACCCCGATCACGATCAGTCCGCCGAGAAAGATTTTCTGAATTTCGTCTTTGCCAAGTTTCATGGTTTTTTGCGGGCAGGTTGGGCGGCGACTGGCTCCTCGCCGGAGAAGAGTTCCACGTTGATCGCGAAGGTGGCGGTAGGCACTTGCTTGCCGTCGAGCGACACCATCTCGGTGCCGTCTTCGAGCGTCCGGAACTTGGAGCTCACATTCTTGTATTTGGTGGAAAATTTCTCAGCGATCGAGGTGCGGAGGTCTTCCGCGACTTTGCGGGGATCGGGACCGGCGGAGAGGCCGTCGATGGAGAGCGAGCAGCGGCGCGTTCCTTCACCGGTGAGATCGCCGGCCATCCGGGTGACCTGCACCTCGCGCGGCACGACCTGCATGATCTGCTCTAGCAGGGGCGCCCAGTAGAAGCGGTTCTCGACCCGTTTCACCAGCGTGGAGCCGGCTTTCATCTGCGCCGTGAGCTCTGCTTCGCGAATCTTCGCCGCCTTGGCCAGCGGCTCGAGCTTGTCGAACTGCACTTTGACTGTCGCCAGTTCGCTGCTGAGGGCGTGCATTTTCAGCAACTCCAGGACGTAGTAGCTGGCGAAGCACGCGACGACGGCTGAGAGGCCGTACATCGAGAGCTTCAGCGGGTCGCGGCGCTTGAGCGCCTTCGCCTTGATGACTTCGTGGTAGAGGTTCAGGTGCAGTGCCATGGTGTCAGATCCCTTTCAAAAGTTCCGCCGCGGCTCCGCAGGCCACGTTCAGGTCGAGCGCCTCGCGGGCGAAACCCTCGGCCTGGCTCGCGGACAGGGACAGCTCGCACTTGCCAGCCGCGCTCCATGATTCGCAAGGCAGCGCCAGTTCCTCACCGAGCACCTTGAGCAAGGCGGCCGATTTCGCGGGTCCGCCCGAGATGAAAATCTTGCTGATCGTCTCCTCGTGCCGGTGCTCCAGAAAGCCGATGGAATTCTGGATCTCGCGGATCAGCGCGGCGAGCGCCACGCGGGTGTACTCGACGACCACCTCGTCCTCCTG
>JAYTML010000096.1:0-4622 GCA_043728655.1 Chthoniobacter sp.
TTGAGATGCGCGAGCTTTCCGTAGTCGGGAAATTTCGCGAGGCGGAAGTAAACGCTTTTGTCCTCGGCCTGATACGCGACGCCCTGCGCCTCGAGCTGCGCGATCATGGCGATCATGCGCTCGATGTAGCGCGGCTCCGTGGCGGCGGGAAAGTGCGCGGCGGGCTTGATGCGCAGGGTCCCGAGGTCCTGGAAAAAAGCGTCCTTATAGACCTGCGTGAAGTCGGCCAGCCGGCGGCCTGCCGCGCGCGCGCCGCGGATGGTCTTGTCGTCCACGTCGGTGAGATTCATCACGCGCTCGACGGCGTAGCCGCGGGCTTCGAGATGGCGCTGGAGCAGGTCCTCGAAGACGTAGGCGCGGAAGTTTCCGATGTGGGCGTGGTTGTACACCGTGGGCCCGCAGGTGTACATCTTCACGGTTTTCCCCGACGGATCGAGCGGGGTGAAATCTTCGATTTCTCGCGAGTAGGTATTGTGCAGGCGGACAGGCATGAGAGCCGCGGACGTTAGCGGCTTTTTCACTTTTGGCGATGCCCGGCTGTGCGTGCCGCGCACCCGCGTCTCGTCAGCGTGCGATCCAAACGCCAGGCACCCAGACGTGCCTGCGTCCGCGCAGGGCCCAGTGGCCTTCCACCCAGCGACCCCGTCCATGCGGCCCGTGCTCGACTACCGCCACGCGAGCGGCGTGCGGGTGTCGGTGCGGGTCGCGGACGGCGTAATCATAGACGCACCCTGGGAGCAGAAGCACGACCGGCAGCGTGAGGAGGGCGAGACGGCGGATGGGCGTTTTCATAGGAGTTGCAAAAAGGATTCGCTGGCCGGGTGCGAACTGCGCGCCACCGGCGCGCAAAACGAACCGGAGGACGACAGGCGCATTGACAGCAGCCAATGCGACACAGCACCTTCCGCGGCGTGCTGCCTCCCGACTTTAACTGGCTGAATCTCATGCAGGGTATCCTCGACGCGCGAAACGGCGCGTTCATGGAGGAAATGCAGGAGCGAAAGAAGACGCTCGGGAGCAAGCGCTCGATGGGTCGTGTGGATTGCGCGGTCCTCTATTCTGTGGTGCGCGCGTTCCGCCCACGCATCTGCGTGGAGACGGGCGCGAACACGGGCATGGCGTCGTCTTTCATCCTGCGCGCTCTGGCGGATGAGGGCGTGACGGACGGCCGGCTGTATGGGATCGAGTACGATCAGGCGTGCGCGATCGGGAGCATGATCCCGGAGGAGTTGCGGGCGGGTTTCACGCCATGTCCTGGAAATGTGAAGGGCTTTATGAAGGAGCACGACGGGCCGGCGGAGATCGACTTTTTCCTGCACGACTCGATGCACCGCTACAAGCACCAGTACGGCGAATTCAAACACTTCTGGGCGCGGCTGCGTCCGGGCGGGCTGCTCGTCTCGCACGATGTGAACATGAACGCCGCGTTCACGGATTTTGTCTCAAAGACCTACGTGCATGATGCGAAGGGTTTCTCCGTGGCGGGCAAGACCGGCCACTCGCTGTGGGCGCGGTGGGGAAATCTGGGCTTCATGGTGAAGGCCTAGGGCGCGGGGCCGTGGAGGGTGCCTCGATGCTTCCCCTCGCGGGGAGGGTGCGCTAAACCCTCGGCACCCCCGATGAGCCAGACGACAGAGCGCTTCGAACTCCAGACCCGGCTTGCCGTCGGCAATGCCGGGCTGGTGTATCGCGGGGTGGACAGATCCTCGCGGCGCAGGGTCGCGCTCAAGCTGCTGAGCGATGAACTGCCGCATCCGCTGGATGGCGCGGCGCTGATGCGCGACGTGGCGCGGGTGAGGCGCACGGCGGGAAACAACATCGCGCAACTGCTGGAGGCGCTCGATGACGAGGCGGGCGCGGTGCTCGTCTATGAATACGCCGACGGGCCGAGCTGGGCGGAGGCGGTGGAGACCCGCCGGCTGGATGGGGAGCAGGCGGTGGATGTGGCGGCGCAGGCGCTCAGCGCGCTGGCGGTGGGCGAGGGGATCAAGGCGCCGCACGGGGAGATGAAGCCGGCGAATCTCGTGCTCGGCGAGCTGCCGGGCGGGCGGCTTTTTGTGTGGGTGCTGGACTGGGGTCTGTCGGCGTATCGCGCGGAGGCGCCGCCGGACGCGCTGCCGTGGATGGCGCCCGAGCGACTCGCGGGCGGCGAGCTCACGGCGGCGGCGGACATCTTCTCGCTAGGCGCGTGTCTGTGCTGGCTGCTCACGGGCCAGACGCCCGTGGCCGGCCAGTCGCGCGAGGAGCTGGCGGCGGCGTGGCTGCAGTTCCCCACGGATGCGCTGCGGCAGGTGCGGCCGGACCTGCCGCCGAAATTCACGCGCTGGGTGGCGTCGCTCATGGAAGTGAATCCGAAGGACCGCCCCACGGCGGCGCAGGCGCGAGGCACGCTCGCCGCCCTCCAGCCGCCCGCGCCGCCGGTGCTGCCGGAGATATTCCGACCACGGCCGAAATCGCCTCACTCCACGATCGCTCCGCCCGCGCGCTCCACTGTCGCACCGGGCCCGCGCAGCGGCGCGAGGATGCTGCCAGCGGTGCATCCTGCGAAAGGCCCGGTGTCTGGCGTTCGCGGGGTCAGGCCCGCGGCTGCCCCTGTTCGCAGGCCGGTTTACACACCGCCCAGACCCGCGCCTCCGCGCCCGCGCGCCGTCCTGGTCGTGGACGAGAAAAGTAACTGGCCATGGATCTGGACCGTGACGTTTCTGGTGCTCGCGGCCCTCGTTGTCGCGCTGCCTTTTCTCCGCCGCAGGCTCGCGCCGGAGCCCTACGAGCCGGCACCCGCTGCGACCTCTGCCGGCGGGGCGGAACGCGGAGCCTCTCGGCCGCCGCCCGGCAGATGACGCGCCCGCGCTGGGCCGGCGTGGCCGTGCGCCCGACTGCGCTGCCCGGTTACGGCACGAGCAGCACCGTCAGCTTCTTCGGCCCGTGCGCGCCGAGGACGAGGATGCGCTCGATGTCGCCGGTGCGGCTCGGCCCGCTGATGAAGCAGATGAAGCTCGGGTAGTCCGCGCGGTATTTCGCCGCCAGGCGCTCATACGCGGCCGAGAGATCGGCCACGAACTGCCCGCGGCTCGCGATGACGATGTGATGCGGCGGCAGCACGCTCAGCGCGCGCCCGCCGGAACTGCGCGAGGTCACGCACACCGAGCCGGTTTGCGCGACGAGCGATTCGCATTCGGTGAGCCCGGCGTCGCAGGCTTCGAGCGCCTCCGCAGTGTAGCCGCTCTCGAGGGGCAGCAGTGCGAGCCCGGCTGGGAGGTCCGCCGCGACCGCGTTTGCGAGCGCGCCGGAGTGAAAGGCGATGCGCTTCCAGCCATTCTCCCGCGCCAGTCCGGCGATGTGCTGCGCGGCCTCCGTGGTCGAGGCGCATTCGCGAAACTCGGTGCGCAGGACGTCGGACTGCTTCGCAAAAAGGGCGACCTGTTCATCCAGCGACGGCCCCACCGGCGGCAGCCATTCGCGGAACGGCGCGGTGACGGTGTGCGTCGCGGGCTTCGATTGCTTTTCGTGATGCCGCGGCGCCGGCACGCGGAGCGCCTCGGTCACGCGCGCGAGGATTTGTTCGCGGTCGCCGTTCATTTGCGCGCCGCCTTTCGCTCTTGCCAGTAGTCGTGAAAGGACTGCGGCGCGGCCTCGGGAAAGTCGCGCGTCTTCGTCCACGCGCCGACCGGATCGAGCGGCGTGCCGAGCACGAGCGCGTGCATTTTCTGCCCGAGCGGCGCGAGGCGCATGGCGATCTTGAAGGCCCACGGGCGCTTCATCAGCTCGACGTAGCCAAACCAGACGAGCCGCTCCCACCACACTTTCTTTTCCTGCACGGCGTTGCGGCGGTTGTGGAGGAGGTGGTGATGGATGTCGATTTTCACCGGGCACGCCTCGGTGCAGGCGCCGCAGAGCGACGACGCGCCGCTCAGGTGCTTCCAGTCCTGCAGGCCGCGAAAGTGCGGCGTGATGACCGAGCCGATCGGCCCCTGATACGTGGTGCCATAGGCGTGGCCGCCGATGTTTTTGAAAATGGGGCACACGTTCAGGCATGCGCCGCAGCGGATGCAGTGGAGCGCGTCGCGCTGCTCGGGGTCGGCGAGCAGGCGGGTGCGGTGGTTGTCGAGGAGCACAACGTGGAATTCCTCCGGGCCGTCGATTTCGCCGGGCTGGCGCGGGCCGCCGTACATCGAGTTGTAGCAGGTCAGGTGCTGGCCGGTGCCGGCGGTCGCGAGCATCGGCAGGAGCAGCGCGAGGTCAGCGAGCTTGGGCACCATTTTCTCGATGCCGATGAGCGCGACGTGGATCTTCGGCAGCGCCGTGGCCAGCCGCGCGTTGCCCTCGTTTTCGGTGATCGAAATCATCCCCGTCTCCGCGACGATGAAGTTGCCGCCCGAGATGCCCATGTCCGCCTCGAGGTAATGCCGGCGCATGAACCGCCGCGCGATCATCGTCAGCTCCTCCGGCGAATCCGTCTTCGCCGAGCCGAGTTCGCGCTCAAACAGCGCGCTGATTTCCTCCCGCTTCAGGTGCATGCACGGGAAGACGAAATGATACGGCGGCTCGTGCATGAGCTGCTGGATGAACTCCCCGAGATCGCTCTCCACGACCGCGTAGCCTTCCTTCTCCAGCGCGGCGTT
>JAYTML010000097.1:0-4734 GCA_043728655.1 Chthoniobacter sp.
AGTCCGGACGCGCAGGAAGGCGCGCGAGTCGCGCGGCAGACTTCGCTGCGCGCCGACGACACGACCCGCAAGTCCCACGCGCTGCTTTCCGCCGCACAGAAGGAGCAGGAAAAGTGGGACGACTACGGCCCGGTTTCCGGCACCCCGGCGGATGCGCCGAAGTCCGACGGCAAAATGAACATGAAAAACATGGAGATGAAACATGAGCACCACTAACGCGCCTGCCGTCGCCCCTCGTCGAAGAAGCGACGCGCTCTGGACACGCGGCATTTTTCCGCACCGAAGGTGCTCAACAAGCCAGCCCAGGGAAACGCCCTGGGAACACGGGCCCGACGCGATCGAGCCCTGTATGGGCGCAACAACGTGCGCTCAATGGATTCGTTCCGCCATTTCAGGGCTTTTCGCGGTTGTGGATGCCATACCCAGGGCGTTGCCCTGGGCTGGCTTGTTGTCGGGCCTTCGGCCCTCAAATGCGGCGTTCGAGATTCCTGCCGCGCGCACCCTCGCGATTCTCATCGCGATGACGCTGCCGGCGTTCGCCGGACCGAAAGATCCGCCATCGCGTCCCGTGGAGCGGGCGGTGAAGGAACGCACCGGGCTCGCGGTGCGCTGGCAGGAGGATGCCGCTGCACGGGAGGCCGCGCTCGCGGATGTGCGCGGGCTTTTGAAGAAGCCGCTGACGGTGAACCGTGCGGTGCAAATCGCGCTGCTGAACAACCGGGATCTGCTCGCCACGTTCGAGGACGTGGGCGTTTCCGCCGCGGATCTGCGCGAGGCGGGGATGTGGAAAAATCCGAGCTTCGATCTGAGCGTGCGTTTCCCCGACCGTCCGCCGTCCGGCTCGAACTGGGAGGAGGCCGTCGCGTTTGACCTGCTCGATCTCCTCATGATTCCGCTGCGCAAACGCGTGGCTGCGGATCAGCTCGCGGCGGTGCAGCTCCGCGTGGCGGATGAGACGGTGCGGCTCGTCGCCGAGGTGAAGGCGGCGATCTACGGACTGCAAGGCGACGGCGCGCTGCTCGCGCATCGGCGCACGATTGCGGAGATCCAAAACGTCGCGGTCGATCTCTCCCAGCGGCAGCACGAGGCGGGGAATATCACCGACCTCGCGCTCGCGCAGCAGCAGGCGGCTTACAACGCGGCGCGGCTCGAACTCGCGATGGCCGAGAACGACCAGCGCGAACATCGCGAGAAGGTCAATCGGCTGCTCAGTCTTTGGGGCGGCGACACGGGCTGGAAAATCGCGGGCGGACTGCCGCCGCTGCCGGAGAGCGACGTGCCGCTGCGTGGTCTGGAATCGCTCGCGGTGGCGCAGCGGCTCGACCTCGGCGCGGCGCATCTGGAACTCGCTGGCGTGGTCCGCGCGCTCGGGCTGACGAAGAGCTACCGCTACATCGGCGCGCTGGAGTTTGGCATCGATACGGAGCGGGACACCGACCGCTCGAATCTCACCGGGCCGACGCTGCGACTGGAGCTGCCGCTTTTCAACCAGGGCCAGGCGCGCATCGCCAAGGGCCAGGCGGAGCTGCGCCGCGCGGAGCGAAAGCTGGAGTCGCTCGCCATCGGCATCCGCTCCGAGGTGCGCGCTCTGCACGACAAGCTCGCCGCGTTGCGCGAGGCGGCGCGCTTTTTCGAAAATGAAGTCGTGCCCACGCGACGCGCGATCACCGCGGGGATGCTGCTGCACTACAACGGAATGCTCGTCGGCAACTACGAGCTGTTCCTCACGCGCGCGGAGCAGATCCAGGCCGAGCACAAGGCCATCGAGACGCTGCGCGACTACTGGGTGACGCGCGCCGAACTCGAACGCGCCGTCGGCGGAAATCTCCGCGCCCGCAAACCTGCCAAACAATAACCGCCCACCATCATGACCCGACGCGAACTCATCACCGGCGCCGCCGCCCTTGCGGGAGCGGCCGCCATTCCTCCAGCGGCACGAGCGCAGGAACCGCACATCCATCCCAGCGCGAAACCGAAACCCGCCGGCGGCAAAGCCGAGCCGCCCGCGTGGACGCGCGCGCCGCACGCGGAGCCGGGCGAACCCGGCAAGCACTACAAGCCCACGGTCACGCTCAACGGCTCGACGCTGCCGTGGAAGCTCGTGGATGGAGTGAAAGTCTTTCACCTCATCGCGGAAGAGGTGCGCGACCACGAATTCGCGCCTGGCCTGAAAGCGCATTGCTGGGGCTACAACGGCCAGGTTCACGGCCCCACGATCGAGTGCGTCGAAGGCGACCGCGTGCGCATTTACGTGACGAACAAACTGGCCGCCGCGACGAGCGTGCACTGGCACGGAATCATCCTGCCATGCGGCATGGACGGCGTCGGCGGTCTCACGCAGCGCGCCATCCAGCCGGGCGAGACTTTCAAATACGAATTCACGCTCTGGCAGCACGGCACCTTCATGTATCACGCGCATCACGACGAGATGACGCAGATGGCGCTCGGCCTTCTCGGCGTGATCGTCATTCATCCGCGCGAGCCAAAGGGACCGCTGCCCGACCGCGACTACGTCTATATGCTCAGCGAGTGGAAAATAGTCCCTGGCACCATGCGGCCCGACCCGATGGAGATGACGGATTTCAACGTGCTCACGCTGAATGCGAAGGTCTATCCCGGCACCGCGCCGCTGCTGGCGAAGACCGGCGACCGCGTGCGAATCCGCATTGGGAATCTCTCCGCGATGGATCATCACCCGATCCATTTTCACGGGCACTACTGGTGGATCATCGCGACCGACGGCGGAGACATCCCCGAGAGCGCGCGCTGGCCGGAGACGACCGTGCTCGTGCCCGTCGGCAGCACGCGCACCGTGGAGTTCATCGCCGACAATCCCGGCGACTGGGCGATGCACTGCCACATGACGCACCACGTCATGAACCAAATGGGCCACGGCCTGCCGAACCTGATCGGCGTGAACACCGAGGGCCTCGACAGGCGCGCGCGGAAATCCGTGCCCGGCTACATGACGATGGGCGAAGCGGGCATGGCGGAGATGGGCGAGATGGGGATGAAAGTCCCGCGCAACAGCCTGCCAATGATCGGCGCGAAAGGGCCGCACGACTACATCACGATGGGCGGCATGTACACGAACATCAAGATTCGCGACCACCTGGAGAGCTATGACAAGGATCCGGGCTGGTATGAAAAGCCCGCCGGCACGCTCGCGGAGACAGCGGGCGCCGATGATTTAAGGCGCGACCTGGGCTTTGTCCCCGAGGCAAAGTCCGGAGGCACTCCGGCAATGAAGCACGAGCATCACCCTTGAATCCTATGTCGAACCTCCTCTCCCTTTGCCTTGCCGTGCTTTTGACGGTGCGCGGATTTGCCGCATCGGCGGTGATCTCTCCGCCGGACTTGCCGGGCGCGTTGCAGCCGCAGGCGGCGGTGGGGGCGCGGGGCGAGATCCATGTCGTCTTCGGACAGAAGGACGGTGCGATTTTCCACACGATCTCGACCGACGAGGCGCGGACGTTTCGCCCGCCGGTGAAGGTGGGTGCGCTGCCGAAGCTCGCGCTCGGGATGCGGCGCGGGCCGCGGATCGCGGTCGCGGGCGGGCGGGTGGTCGTCACCGCCATTTCGCATGAGAGCGGCGAATTGATGTCGTGGACGTCCGCGGATGGCGGGCGGATTTGGAGCGGGCCGGTGAAGGTGAACGCCGCGCCGAAGTCCGCGCGCGAAGGTCTGCACGCGATGGCGGCGAGCGGGGAGCGCGTGGCGGTGGCGTGGCTCGATCTGCGCGGCGGCAGCATGGAGCTTTGGGGCGCGCTTTCCAAAAACGGCGGCGTGAGCTGGGAGCCGGACGCGCGCATCTATCAGGCGCCCGACGGGCCGATCTGCCAATGCTGCGCGCCGAGCCTGGCCTTTGGGCCGCGGGGCGAGCTGGCCGCGATGTGGCGCAATTCCATCGCCGGGGCGCGCGACCTCTTTCTGGCGCTCAGCCCCGATGGCGGTCAGACGTTTGGCGCGGCGGAGAAGCTGGGAACCGGGACGTGGAAGCTGAATGCGTGTCCGATGGACGGAGGCGGCGTCACCTTTCTCCGCGGCGAGCCGGCGAAGCCTTTCACTGTCTGGCGGCGCGACGGCACGCTCTATCTCGCGCGGCCCGGGGCGGCGGAGGAGACGCTCGGCGAAGGGCGCGATGCCACGGTCGCGGCGACCACCCGCGGGCCGGTGCTGGCGTGGCAAAGCAAGGCCGGGCTGCACGTCCGCGGCCCCGGCGAAGCCGCGCGGGTGCTCGATTCGAAAGGAAGCGCTGCGTGTCTGGCCGCCGCGCCGGATGGCGGCTTTGCCGTGATCGTGTGGGAGTCCGGGGAAAAGGGTGCGCCTGTTTTGAAGGCGGAAATCCTCCGCTGATCCTTTGCCGATGAAACACGCCGATCACTCCAAGGTGCCGCCAGCGAAAGCGGTCGAGCATTCCTGCTGCGGCGGGCACGGGCACGCGGCGCAGGACGTGAAGCCCTCGGCTGCGGCGAAGTATTTCTGCCCGATGTGCCCCGGCGTTGAGTCGGACAAGCCGGGCACGTGCCCAAAGTGCGGCATGGCGCTGGAGCGCAACCCCGCCTTTCGCGCAGCGGCGAAGAAGATCTACACGTGCCCGATGCACCCGGAGATCGAGCAGGACGGGCCGGGTGCCTGCCCGAAGTGCGGGATGGCGCTGGAGCCGAAAACCGTCGGCGGGGCCGATGAAGACGAAGACGGCGAACTGCGCGACATGACGCGGCGGATGTGGAT
>JAYTML010000098.1:0-2380 GCA_043728655.1 Chthoniobacter sp.
GACTGGAAGCCCGAGAACGGCAAGAAAATCGCCAACGCCGGCATCAACAAGGCCGGGCACAACTTCGACGCGATCCTCGCCTCGAATGACGGCACCGCCGGCGGCGCCATCCAGGCGCTCATCGAGGAGGGGCTCGCGGGCAAAGTGCTCGTCACCGGCCAGGACGCCGACCTCGCCGCCTGCCAGCGCATCGCCGCCGGCATTCAGAGCATGACCATTTACAAGCCGCTGAAACTCCTCGCTGAGCAGGCCGCCGAGACCGCCGTGAAAATGGCCCGCCGCAAGCCCGTCGTCGCCACCGGCACGCTCGACAACGGCAAGGTGCTGGTGCCCACCGCGCAGGTGGACATCATCGCCGTGACGAAGGAAAACCTCCGCGAGACGGTGGTGAAGGACGGCTTTCACGCCGAGGCAGAGATTTTCAAAGGCACGACGCCAGACAAGTAGGCAGGCGGCTTCCCGGCCATGTCCGACCCGATCCTTACCGCCCGCGCCATCACGAAGCGCTTCCCCGGCGTCATCGCGCTGCGCGAGGTTTCCTTTGACCTCCGGCCCGGCGAAATCCACGCGCTGTGCGGCGAAAACGGCGCGGGCAAATCCACGCTCATCAAGCTCCTGAGCGGCATCCACCCGCACGGCAGCTACGAGGGCGAGCTGGAAGTCGGCGGGCAGCCCGCGCATTTCCGCAGCATCGCCGACGCCGAGCGCGCGGGCATCGCCGTCATCTACCAGGAGCTGGCGCTCGTCGAGCAGATGACCGTCGCCGAGAATATCTTCCTCGGCGCCGAGCCGCGCCGGGCGGGCCTGATCGACTGGCCGCGCATGCATCGCGAAGCCGCCGCGCTCCTCGCCCGCTTCAAGGTCCCCATCGACCCCGAGATGCCCGTCGCGCGCCTCGGCGTCGGGCAGAAGCAGCTCGTCGAAATCGTCAAGGCCCTCGCCAAGGACTCGCGCATCCTCATCCTCGACGAGCCCACCGCCGCGCTCGCCGAGCACGAGGTACAGATCCTCCTCGCCATCCTCCGCGATCTCCGCCAGCGCGGCCTCGCGTGCATCTACATCTCGCACAAGCTCGACGAAGTCTTCGCCCTCGCCGACCGCGTCACCGTCCTCCGCGACGGCGCGACCATCGGCACCTGGGACGCCGCCGCCACGAGCAAGGCCGAAGTCATCCGCCACATGGTCGGGCGGGAAATCGCGGAGCTTTTCCCCCGGCGACCCAAGTCCGGAGGGACGCGCTCCTGCGCGTCCCAAACATCCGGGGACGACGCCCCTCCCCGCGCTGCCGCAGACACACAGGAGCGCGTCTCGCCGGGAGCGGGCGGAAGCGCCTCCCTCCGCGTCGAGCGCCTCACCGTCGCCGACCGCCACACCGGCCGCACCCGCCTCCACGACATCACCTTCACCCTCGCGCCCGGCGAGGTGCTCGGCATCGGCGGCCTCATGGGCGCGGGGCGCACCGAGCTGCTCATGCACCTTTTCGGCGCATGGGGTGAAAGGCGGGCCGGCAGCGTGTGGCTCGGCGGCGAGGAACTGCCCCCGCTTTCACCCGCCGAAATCCTCCCGCGCGGCCTCGCCCTCGTCTCCGAGGACCGCCGCCGCTACGGCCTCCACCTGCCGCAGCCCGTCGCATTCAATCTCTCCCTCAGCTCCCTCCGCGGCCTCACCCGCGCCGGCCTGCTCGACTCCGGCGCGGAGTTCCAGGCGACCGACGCGCAGTTCCGCGCACTCCGCATCAAGGCGCCCGGACTCGACTCGCCCGTCGGCAAACTCTCCGGCGGCAACCAGCAGAAGGTCGTCCTTGGCAAAGCGCTCATGACCGGCCCGCGCGTCATCTTTCTCGACGAGCCCACGCGCGGCATCGATGTCGGCGCAAAGCTCGAACTCTACGAGATCATCAACCAGCTCACCGACGCCGGAAAAGCCGTCGTCCTCGTGAGCAGCGAACTGCCCGAGTTGATGGGAATGAGCGACCGCATCCTCATGCTCCACGAGGGCCGCATCGGCGGCGAATTCACCCGCGCCGAAGCCACCCCCGAGCGTCTCCTCGCCGCCGCGATGGGCGCGCCGTAGCCCGCCGCGCCCCGCGCGCCCAAACCCCCGGAGGGACGCGCTCCCGCGCGTCCCAAACATCCGGGCGAAGGCGGAAGGTCGGCTGGCGCGAACGCCCCGGTTGCAGCCGCCCGCGCCGCTACTTCACCGGCAGCGCCCGCGCCTTTTCCAGATTCCGCCGCGCGAGCGCATCGCCGGGATTCAGCGCCAGCGCCTTCTCCAGATGCGCGATCGCCTCGTCCCGCCGCCCGGCGACGATCAGGAGGTAGCCGAGGTCGTTGTGCGCGCTCGGATCGTTCGGATCGAGTTCCACAGACCGGCTCAGCGC
>JAYTML010000099.1:0-3354 GCA_043728655.1 Chthoniobacter sp.
CCGAGATCGACGAAGCGGCCCAGCAGCACCTGCTCGCGCTCCAGCTTCGGGCCGAACCGCGCCATCGCGTGAAAAAGCGCGCGGGCGAGTTTGCGCGAAGCGCCCGCTGCAAAGCGGAAATGCCCCCGGAGGGATGCGCTCCCGGGCGTCCCTGACGTTTCACGGGCGGCGCCGCCTCCGAATGGGAGCCACTGCCGCGGATACCACAGCGCATAAAACGCCGTCGCCTTCACCGCAGCCTGCGCGCGCACCTTCAGCGGGAGCTGCGTGTTCAGCATCGGCGCGCCGATTTTCAGATGCGTGTCGAGCGCCTCGCGGGCGATGAAGAGGCGCATGATCTCGCTGGAGCCCTCGAAGATCGTATTGATGCGCGAGTCGCGGAGCAGGCGCTCGATGGGCACCGGCGTGTCGCCGCGCGCGGCGAGGGATTGCGCCGTCTCGTAGCCGCGCCCGCCGCGGATTTGCATGGCCTCATTCACATGCTCCCACGTCCGCTCGGTGCCCCAGAGTTTGCACATCGCGGCTTCCAGGCGCACGTCCGCGTGCTTGTCGCGATCCACCAGGCTGGCGGCGTAAAAGGTCATCGCCTCCATCGCGAATGTCTCCGCGGCGATGCGCGCGATTTTCTCCGCGACCGCCGCGTGCTTGCCGATGGCCGCTCCCCACTGCACGCGCTCGCGCGCCCAGTTGCGCGAGATTTCCAGGCAGCGTTTGGAAAGGCCGGTGCATGCGGCGGGGAGCGTGAGGCGGCCGGTGTTCAGCGTGGCCAGCGCCACGCGCAGGCCCTTGCCCTCGGCGAGCAGGATGTTCGTCCTCGGCACCTTCACGTCGGTGAAACGGATGACGCCGTTGTAGAGCGCGCGCAGGCCCATGAAGTGGCAGCGCCGCACGACCTCCACGCCGGGCGTGTCCATGTCCACGATGAATGCGGTGATCTGGTTGCGCCCGTTCTTCTCCGGCGTGCGCGCCATGACCACGATGACGCCGGCCTTCACGCCGTTTGTACACCACAGCTTTTCGCCATTGATGACGAAGTGCGCGCCGTCCTCCGTCGGTTCGGCGCGCGTCTCCATCTTCGCGGGATCGCTGCCGACCTTTATCTCGGTGAGCGCGAAAGCGGACACCTCGCCCGCCGCCACGCGCGGCAGCCAGCGGCGCTTCTGCTCCTCGTTTCCGAAAAGGATCAGCGGCTGCGGGACGCCGATGGACTGGTGCGCGGAAAGCAGCGCGGTGAGATTCCCGCAATAGCTGCCGAGGAGCATCGCGGCGCGGCAGTAGTTCGTCTGCGAAAGGCCGAGGCCGCCATACTCGGTGGGAATCTTGATGCCGAACGCGCCGAGTTTCGCGAGCCCGTCGAAGACGTCCTGCGGGATTTCGCCGGTGCGGTCGATCTCGTCGGGATCGGCGTGCTCCTTGAGAAACGTCTCCAGCCGCAGGAGAAACGCGTCGCCCTGGTCGCGATCCTCCGTGCGCTGCTTCGGAAAAGGATCGAGCTCTCCGAGCCCGAAGCGCCCCATGAAAAGCCCGCTGACAAAGCCCTCGCGCGTCTCGGCGCGCGCGGCCTCGGTGAGCTCCAGCGCCGCCCGCTGCTCCGGCGACATCTTCGACGTGTCGATGACGCTTGCCTGCTCGTCCGATGGAGTGAGGTCAGTTTTCATAAAAGCACTTCCCGCTTTTTCCCATGTCGCGCAGCCGCGAGCAGGGCGTGAAGTGCGGCCCGGCCTCGCTGGCGAGTCGCGTGAGTTCCTGCGCCACCTTCACCGTGCCCATGCTGTCCGCATACCGCAGCGGACCGCCGAGGAAAGGCGCGAAGCCCGTGCCCATGACCATCGCCAGATCCACGTCGCCCGGCGTCTCGACGACACCCTCCTCCATGCAGCGCGCGGCCTCGTTCACCATGAGCAGCACCATGCGCGTCTCGAGCTCTCCGCGCGCCGGCGGGCGCGAAAGGCGCGGCGGCCTGAGATTGGCGGCATCCTTGTTTGCCTTTGCCACGCCGGTCTTCCCGTAGCGGTAGAATCCTTTGCCCGCCTTGCGTCCCAGCAGGCCGGCGCTGACCATCGCGGGCAGCACATCGGGGACATGGAGCCGGTTTGGAAAGGCGGCGGCGAGCGTGCCGGCCACGTCGAGCGCCACGTCGGCGCCGATCTCGTCGATGAGCCGCAGCGGCCCCATCGGCATGCCGAAGTCGCGCATCGCGGCGTCGATGTCGCGGACATTCGCGCCGGCCCAGAAGAGCACGCCCGCCTCGATCAGATAGGGCATGAGGATGCGGTTCACCAGGAAGCCGGGGCTGTCCTTCACGAGCACCGGCACCTTGCCCATCTGCTGCACAAAGCGCAGCGCCCGCTGCGTGACATCCGGCGCGGTGACGTGGCCGGTGACGATCTCGACGAGCTGCATCTTGTGAACGGGATTGAAGAAGTGCAGGCCGATGACGCGGCTCGGGTGGGCGGTCGAGGCGGCGAGTTCGGTGATGGAAAGCGCCGACGTGTTCGTGGCGAGAATGGCGTCCTCACGCGTGAGGTCGTCGAGTTTGCGGAAGATGGTCTTCTTCACGTCCATTTTCTCCAGGGCGGCCTCGATGACGATGTCCACATTCCGCAGCGGCACCTCGGCCGGGGCGGGGGAAACGCGCTCGCGTCCCGCGCGGGCCTCGCGCTCGGTGAAAGCCCGCTGGCGCAGCCCGGCGGCGTAGAGGCCGGCGATGTTTCCCATCCCGGCGGCGACGCGTCCGGAATCGATATCGCGGAGGATGACCCGCCCGCCGCGCGAGCTGATCCACTGCGCGATGCCCGAGCCCATCACGCCCGCGCCGATGACGGCGGTGCGCGGCACTGCGGCACCGTTCTTCCTGCCGGCATTCCGGTCGGAGGCTGGCGGAGCGGCTGGAGCCTCGGCGGGGAAGGTCAGCTTCCGCGCGCGCTCCTGGAGGAAGAAGAGGCGGAGCAGATTCTTCGTGGAGTCGAGCTTCATGAGATCGCTGATGGCTTCGCGTTCGAGCCGGAGGGAGTCGGCTTCGTCGGCTGAAGACGAGCCTTTGAGCACGACATCGAGCGCCTTTTGCACGGCGGGGTAATGGCCGTGCGTCTTCGCCATCACGGAGTGGCGGGCCTGCGGTGCGATGAAGGCATCGACGACGGCATTGACCGTCGGGGAGTGCGCGAAGCTGCGCGGGTGCTTCCCCTTTTTCAGCCACTCCATGGCCGCGCTGAGGAGGTGCTCGCGCGGCGCGAGTTCATCGACGAGTCCGAGCTTCAGCGCGTGCCGCGCGGAGGGGGTCTTGCCGGCGAGGATGATATCGAGCGCCTGCGGCACGCTGAGCAGGCGCGGGAGGCGCGTGCATCCGCCCCA
>JAYTML010000100.1:0-13170 GCA_043728655.1 Chthoniobacter sp.
TCGCGCTCGCACTTTTCACTCCCAGCGCCCACTCCGCCGACGCACCCGCCGCGCTGTCCGCAAAGGATCTCGCCGCCCGCCTGAGTGCGGGGATGGAGGACGGCAATTCGTTCATCCGGATGCGGATGGAAAAAGGCGCGCCGAAGGAAACCCTCCAGCTCCAGATCAAGCAGCGCCGCACGAATAACTCCACCGAGGTCGTTTACCAAGTGCTGTGGCCAAAGGAGCGCAAAGGCGAATCCGTCCTCCTGCGGAAAACCGGCACCCGGCCCGCCAGCGGCGCGCTTTTCACCCCGCCAAACACCACCCGCACGCTCGACGCCGGCGACATGAAAGAGCCGCTATTCGGCAGCGACCTGACCTACGAAGACGTCGTGGACAACTTCTTCGCATGGGACCAGCAAACGCTCGTCGGCACCGAGGAGGTGGACGGCGTGCCCTGCCAAATCCTCGAATCCAAGCCCGGCAAGGGCGGCCGTTCGAGCTACGGCAGCGTGCGCAGTTGGATCGATCTCCGCCGCCTCGTCCCGCTGCGCGTCGAGAAGTACTCCACCGCCAACCAACTCCTCCGCCGCATCGACACCACCCGCGTCGTCAGCGTGGACGGCAGGCAAACCCCCGCGAACCTCACGATCCGCCGCCCCGGCCAGACCTCAGCCACGACAATGGACGGCTCGAAACTCCAACGCGGCGTTACTTACACCGACAGCGATTTCACGTCCGACGGGATCAAGGAAGTTACCGGCGCGCGTTCCGGACCCGAGTAGTCGTCCCGGTCAGATCCGCTCGAATGTCGCGAGAGCAACGCTGCATCCGCGATCGGTGACGGAAAGGCAGCGCCTATAAAGGTCCCGCTGCCGCCGCTGGTGCGCGCTACCTCTGCGCCCGCGGGTCGAGGGCGTCACGGAGGGCGTCGCCGAGGAAATTGAGCGCGAGGAGGGTGACGGACATGACGGCGGCAGGGAAGAGGAGGAGCCACCAGTAGCTTTTCACGGGGTTGACGACCTGCGCGCCTTCGCTGAGGAGGGAGCCCCAACTCGCCTGCGGGGCCTGGATGCCGAGGCCGAGGAAGCTGAGGAAAGATTCGTCGAGGATGACGGCGGGGATGGTGAGGGTGAGGTAGATGATGACGATGCCGGTGAGATTCGGCAGCAGGTGGCGCAGGATGATGCGGATGTGGCTCTGCCCGAGGGCGCGCGCGGCTGCGATGAACTGGAGGTTTTTCAACGCCAGCACCTGGCCGCGGACGATGCGGGCCATGGTGAGCCACTCGATGAGGCCGAGGGCGGTGATGAGGATGATGATTTTCGAGTAACCGACGAGGAAGCGGAAGTTGCCGATATAGACGCTGAACAGTTCCGAGCCCGCGAATTTAACGATCAGATTGTGGCCGCCGACATTGAGCCAGTCCTTGAAGGAGTGGTCGAAGGCGGCGGTGGCGAGGATGATGATGATGAGCCGCGGGATGGAGTAGAGGATTTCCACGAAGCGCATCATCAGCGCGTCGGTGCGCCCGCCCGCATAGCCGGAGACGAGGCCGTAGCTGGTGCCGATGACGAGGCTGATGAATGCGCCGCACATTCCGACGATGAGGGAAATGCGCGCGCCTTCCATGACGCGGGCGAGGACGTCGCGGCCGTTATTGTCGGTGCCGAAAGGATGCGCGGCAGACGGCGGGACAAACTGATCCTTTGAGGTGGCGTGCGGGTCGGCGTGAAAGACGAGCGGGCCGAGAAAGGCGAACGCGACGATGATGGCGAGTAGCGCCATCGAGGCGAGGGCGACGGGGTTTTTCCGCAGCCGCGACCACGCGCCGGGAGGAGGGGCGGCATTCATATGGCGCGGTTCATTTTCAAACGCAGAGACGCGGAGGCGCAAAGGGCGCGGAGGTTTTCCGAAAGCAAAGGCGACTGCATTTCCCAGTTCTCCGGATCTCTGCGCCTCTGCGTCTCTGCGCTAAAAACCATGCGGTGCTTTTTCATTCCAGCACGATGCGGCGGTCGAGGAGGGTGTATGCGATATCGACGGCGAGGTTCAGCGCGACGAGGAGGCCGCAGTAGATGATGACGACGCCTTCGAGGAGGAAGATGTCGGAGTTGAGGATGGAATTGATGAAAAAGGGGCCGGCGCCGGGGAGATTGAAAAGCGTCTCGATGACGAGCGAGCCGGTGAGAAGATTGGCGGCGAGAGGGCCGAGGTAGCTGACCACGGGGAGGAGCGCGACCTTCAGCGCGTGCTTGTAGATGACGCGACCGTCGCTGAGGCCCTTGGCTCGGGCGGTGCGGATGTAGTCCTGCCCCAGCACCTCCAGCATGCTCGTGCGCATGAGCCGGGCGATGTAGGCGACATACGGGCCGGCGAGCGTGATCGCGGGGAGGATGATGCTCGTCCAGCTTCCCCAGCCGCCGACCGGGAGCGCGTGGAGCTTGATCGCGAAGACGAGCACCAGCACGGGTCCGATGACGAAGTTCGGGATGCTGATGAGGAAAAGCGCGGCGAGCATGGCGCCGGTATCGGTGGGCGTGTGGTGCCGCACGGCGGCGATCGAGCCGAGCCAGACGCCGCCGGTCGTCGCGATGAGAAAGGCGGCGAGACCGAGTGTGGCGGAGACGGGCAGGCTGTCGCCGAGCAACTCGGCCACGGAGCGGTCGCGGTATTTGGTGGAAAGCTGGAGGTCACCCTGGAGCAGGCCGCTGTATTCGCCGGAGACATTGCGCCGGAGGCCGAGGTAGGTGGTGTACTGCTCCCAGTTCGACCCGCCGAGATTGAAGCGCGCGAGGAGCTGCTGCTTGATGCTGTCGGGGATGTTCCGCTCGCTGGTGAAGGGGCTGCCGGGCATCAGCTTCACGAGGAAAAAGGTGATCGTGACGACGCAGAAGAGCACCACGAACATGGCGGCGAAGCGGCGGAGGATGAAGGGGAGCATCAGGGGAAAATCCGAAATCCGAATGTCGAAATCCGAAACAAAGCCGAAGAACGGGAAATCGGAAAAACGGATAGCCCGCCCGCGGGTGCGCCGGGCGGTTCAGTGTATTCCGTCATTTGCCTCGTTGTTTCGGATTTCGACATTCGGATTTCGTGCTTTTGCCTCCGCCAGATAGCCGGGGTCGATTTCAAAGCCGATGAATTTCTCCACTCCGCACTTTGCCGCAGCGGTGGCGCTGTGGCCGATGCCGAGAAAGGGATCGAGCATGACGAGGTCGGGACACGCGCCGTGGAGTCGGATGCACCACTCGGCGAGCTGCGTGGGGAAGGTGGCAGGATGAGGGCGGTCGCCGCTGCGGCTCTTGATCGTCTCGTAGGGGATGAACCAGTTGTTCCCGCGGCAGCGGCGGTCGCGCGCCTCGCCGCGCGTGTGCGCCCAGCGGGCGATGTTGCTCTTGTCCGCGTACTCCACGCCGACGCCGAGGCGGTCGAGCGGCACGTCGCCGGTCTTGGTCAGGTGAAAGACGTATTCGTGGCAGTCGGTGAGGTAGCGTTTCGAGTTGATCGGCTTGAAATGCCCCACGCTCAGTTCCGCTGCGCGGCGCGGCTGGACGGTGATGGATTTGATCCAGTGGATTGTGTTTTGCAGGCGGAAGAGCGGCTGCAGCTTGAGCAGGATCTCGTGCGGCAGGAGCGGGTTGGCGGGCGCGGCGCCGACATTGAGGAAAAAGGAGCCGGCGGGTTTCAGCACGCGCCTGACCTCGGCGGCCCAGCGGAAGCACCAGTCGAGGTATTCCTCGCGCGGGGCGTCGTCGCGGTAGGAGGCGTAGGCGATGTCGAGATTGTAGGGTGGCGAGGTGACGACGAGGTCCACGGACTCCGCCGGGAGCGCGGCCATGCCTGCGAGGCAGTCGCCAGCGCGCAGGTCAAAGAGGGTCGCGCAGGGCGGAGTGAAGAGGTCGCTCATCGGAGAGGCGCGCATCATTTCGGGAACCGGACGGCTTTTCCATTGCGAAAATGCCCGCCGCGTCTAGACGTGCGCGCACCCCTATGAACCGCCACAATTTTCCCCGCGCATGATGCCGACGACGACTGTCGCACGGCTTTTCCTGGTGTGGATGATTCTGGCGGGTTCCGCCCTCGCGGCGGTCGAGCATCCGCCGCAGACCGGGCTGGTGGTGCCGGGAAACAAGGCGGTCGTGAGCCGGGGAAAGTGCGCCGCGCCGGCCGATGCGCCGCTGGCGGTGAAAAAGGCGATCTGGGCGTGCAACTATCTCGTCGGGCGGCCATACGTCTGGGGCGGGGGACACGGCACGTTTTACGACCGCGGTTACGATTGCTCGGGCTCGATTTCCTTTCTTCTTCACCACGCCGGCTGCCTGGATCAGCCGACCACCTCGGGCGCGCTGAAAAACTACGGCGAGCCCGGCCCCGGCCGCTGGATCACCATCTATGCGCGCGACGGGCACACTTTTGCCATCGTCTGCGGTGTCCGCCTGGACACCACGGGTGCCAGCGGACGCGACGAGGGCCCGCGCTGGCGGGGCAACGACCGCGGGCCCAGGGGCTTCGTGGCGCGGCATCCTCCGGGGTTTTAGACCGGCCAGCCCGGAAACGAGCTGCTGGCAGGAAACAATCCGTTGACTCTTTCGAGAACGCGCCGGTAATGACAATGCATGCACAGCGCCCCCCTGCATTTCGATTTTCCCGCTTGCACGGAGCGGGCAAAACCGCGGGGATTTAGCATTGTCGAGGTCGCATTGGCGCTCGGGATCATCGCCTTTGCTTTCGTTTCCCTGCTCGCGCTCCTGCCGGCCGGTCTTACGACGTTTCGCAGCGCGATCGACACAAACAACGAGTCCCGGATTGTTCAGAGCTTCGTTTCCAAGGTTCTCGCGACCGATTTCCAGAATGTGCAGAGCACGCTCGATTACGGATCGAGCAAGGAAATCTATTATTTCGATGAAGAGGGGTCGGAGGTGGATACCTCGGCGAAGCCGATCGCTTCGCGAAAGCCCGCCCGGATCTACGAGGCGAAGCTATTCGTCGAGCCGCCCGTCGTGCCCACGAATGGCGCAAACGGCAGTTTCAGTTTTGCGCTCAATGTGGTGGTGGTATTCGCGAACATTTCGTCGCCCGCTGCAAAGCAGTTCGATGAGAACACGGCGAGTCTTGCGTCCCTGCGGGCGCACCTCGCCAAGAATGGGGGCAAGACCCACATGAAGATCCGGCCGGTTTTGGTGTCGAAAATGGACGGCAAATAGTCCGTCGCGCCGCGCCAAATGAAGGTTTTCTGCAATCCCGCCGCGAACCGCTGTGCGCGCATGTACATGCGCGCGTTCACGCTGATAGAACTGATGCTGTCCATGGCGGTGCTGGGCTTGCTGATGGCGCTCCTGCTCAGCACTGTCGGCGAGACGCAAAGGGTGTGGACGCGGACCACGAGCAAAATCAATCAGTTCCAGGCATCGCGGACTGCATTTGAGGCGGTCACCCGCAATCTGAGTCAGGCGACCCTCAATACTTACTACGACCTGCAGTTCGAGGGCACTACCGGCAATACGAAAGGATATTCCCGCAGTTCGGACCTGCATTTCTTGAGCGGCAAGGCGGCCCAGGCAAAGTTTTTCGGAACGGATGCGGCGACCTATCCAACCCACGCCGTGTTCTTTCAGGCGCCGACAGGGTTTACCGGGCAGACGACCGGCACCGGGGCGACGGTGGCCAGGAAGTACCGGAGCCTGTCCAATCTGCTCTCCGTGGTCGGCTACTACGTGAAATGGGGCGTGGATGAAAACGTCCCTGCATTTGTGAAGCCGCACGTTTCCGACAAGTACCGCTACCGGCTCATGGAGGCGGTCCAGCCCTCCGAGTCCTTTTCGGTCAACAACACACTGGCATTCCCAAAGGCGACGGATTGGATTCATGCGGCGGTGGGCCTCAAAGCGCTGCCATCGTCCACGGATCCAAACGCGCCGAAGGGCATGCAAAACTCTTCCCGTCCTTTGGCCGAGAATATCATCGCGCTGATCGTTCTCCCGAAATTGTCTGACAAAGACACCGCGGCCCCGTTTCTCTCCCCAAACTACGAGTATGACTCCCGCCCGGCAGACTCGGCAGGGAAGCCGAAGCTGAGGAAGGATATTGCCGATGGCAGCAATGAGTACAGGCAGTTCAACCAGCTTCCGCCAGTGGTCAGGGTCACCATCGTGGCGATCGATGAGGCATCCGCTGCACGCCAGCAGGACCTGACGAAGACCGTCGCGCCGAAGTGGACGGATGGCCTCTTTACGACGGCCAGCAAGGAGGAGGACCTGGCAAAGGATCTCGGGGATCCCGAGGAGCCAGGGACGAACACGCTGATTTACCGGCTGAACCCGCCGGCCGGCTCCGCTGGCCGGCGGATGAATTATCGCATTTACACGATGGATGTCGTGATCCGCGGCTCAAAGTGGAGCAACTAACCTCGCTTGAGCCCTATGCCCCCGCATCCTTCCTTCACCCTCCATTCCTTCCGGAAGTCCAGACGCTCCGGCATCGCGCTGATTATCGTGCTTGCGATGCTTGTGCTCGTTTCAGGGATCGTCGTTGCATTTATCGCCTCGGCGACCACTGAGAACCGCTCCGCTAACATCGCCGCCCAGGGTTTCGAGGCGCGGCAGGCTGCGGAGACCGCGACGAGCTTTGTCATCGCCCAGATCCGGGAGGCGACCAAGGACGGAACGGGCGACACGACTTGGATCTCGCAACCCGGTGCGATTCGGACGATCGGCAGGAACAGTTCGGACAACACGGTTTACAAGCTGTATTCCTCGGACGTGATGCAGGTGGCCGAGAGTGGCTACGACCCTGGGAGCAATCTGGGTGAGGCAGGCCTGGACTCATCGGGCGACCCGTCCAAGGCGGTGAATGGTTATGTCGATCTCAACGAGCCGGCGCTTGTCGCGGCTCCGGGATCAAATCCGGCAAGTCCGACCTACGAGGCCCGGTATCCGATCGTCAGTCCGTACGGCAAATACGAGTTCTCCGGCAACAAGTTCAACACGGCAACCGAACC
Organism: Chthoniobacter sp.; assembly: GCA_043728655.1. Classification (GTDB taxonomy): domain Bacteria; phylum Verrucomicrobiota; class Verrucomicrobiia; order Chthoniobacterales; family Chthoniobacteraceae; genus Chthoniobacter. Next base: position 6,983 of record JAYTML010000100.1, read on the forward strand.
TTCGACGCCCGGCGGCGGGGCGGTCGAGGGTTTCTACTGCAAGGATTACAAGGATACGGCGCGAAAGGACGCGAACGGCGCGGCGATCCCCCTGCTGCCTATGCGCGTGAAGTGGCTTTACATTCTCAAGGATGGAAAAATCGCAGGCACGAATGCGGCGGGGAAGATTGCCGGGGCGACATCCGGGAATCCGCCCGTGGCGCGGACGGCGTTCTGGGTCGATGACGAGTCCTGCAAGCTGAATCTCAACACCGCGAGCGAAGGCACGTATTGGGACACTCCGGCGGTGTCGGCCGCGCACGAGAGCGGCCTCATCGGCGGTGGTGGCGACCCGAGCACATTGCCGCCGGCCAGCCTGAACCTGGCGATGGCCCAGCCGGTGCGGGCGGAGTATCAGCGGTTTCCGGGGCATCCGGCGACGACCTGCCTCAGTCCTGCCCTCCGCTGGCTGTTTTCCCCGGCCACCGCGGGTGATCCTTCGGATGTGGAGTTCAAGGAAAGCATCTATCGGCTGGCTCCGAAGGTTCAGGAAACCTTCCTCAATGTCGGCTCCGGCCCGGATAGCTCGCGCGGGGGGACGTTGCGGGGGAAGGATGCGGCGAAAGCGAGAAAGCCGGACACCGACCGCCTCTACGCCAGCGTGGATGAGTATTTTTTCCGGCCTGACCGCACCCCGCGCGATCAGCGCGAGTTTACCTCGACCCACGCCGACCCACCCGGGGCCGGCACGAGCAAAGACGTTGCGATCCCCAGCTTCACCCCGGAGAACCTCGAAACGCTGCGCTTTTTCCTGACCACGAGCAGCCGCACGCCGGAATTGAATCTCTTTGGCAAACCGCGGGCGACGATCTGGCCCATTCATAACACCGAGAAGCAGCGTTCGGCGTTTGACGATCTGTTCCGGTTTTGTTCCCGCGTGGGTGCCGACCCCGGCAGCGCATCAAGCGGGTTTGCCCTCAATTTCACCAGAGCCGATCCGAACAGCCCGATCGTGGACATCGGCTCGCCGCAGGCGGCGCCGAATCTGGCCCTCTACAAATATCTGCAGAACGTAACGAAAGTGCGGATCCCGTTCCTTAATCCCTCCAAGAGTTTCGTGGACAAATACGGGGAGGATAACCGCGATCAGACGCTGACTTCGATCTTCGACTACGTCCGCTCCACGAACCTGGTCGATACCGAGCAGGGATCGCACGGTCCCTATACCCCGACGCGGACGGATGGATTGGCGGGCACTCCCAGCGACGGCCGGTATCCCTTGGGCTTTACGCGTTTCTTCTGGAAGGATTTGGAAACCTCGGGGACGAGTTATGCCTCCGGTCAGGTCGTTCCGCTCAAAATCGGTGAGTCGCTCAAAGGCGGGAAAGAGGATACGCAGGGCTTTGGCCGCTTTGTCGTGCCGAGCGAAATTGCCCTGCTTTTTTACCGGGTGGACCCACAGGGGCCCAACGATCCGGTGAGAATGCAGGCCGTGATCCTGGTCGATATGTATACGCTCGGCTGCGCCTACCCTGGGCTGTCTGAGCGGTATTCGGTGCGCATCCAGACTCCGGGTGTCGATCCAGAGAAAAACCCGACGGGCACACCGGTGCCGAATATTTCGTTCAAGGTCGTCGATATCGCGACGCCCGCGAGTCCTCCGAAGGAGCTGAACTTCCCGCCGGACGCCACGAATATCGTGGACTGCGATGCCTACACCTCGCCGATTGCCCGCATGTTCATGCCGAGCCGCGGTTTCTTTAATCAGTTTCTGTATCCCACCACGGGGTGGGACACGACCCCCAAAAGATTCCTGCCCAGCCCGACAGGCAGCCCGGTGAACGAGAATTATCCTTTCGTTTCGCAGGTGATCGAATTTCCGAAAGGCACAAGGGAGTTTGGGCTGATCGGCGGGAGTTTGACGCTCGATATCTATGCCCGTCCGAAGTCCACGGAGAAGCCGAACATCGGAAGAAAAGACCCGAACCGCATCAACTCAGTGACGCTGCTGTTCCCCGACCTGAATGACCCGGCACCGGCGACCGCGTCGAAGCCGAAGCGCGTGCTGCCAATCCCGGGGCCGCGGGTCGGTGACAGCCCCCAGATGGTGAGCAGCGACTTCAAACTGCGCACGGGGAAAGGAATTAACGGTAGTCGGAATGATCTGTCAGGGAGCAGTGCCAATTCCGCTTATCGCTGGCTGGAAAGCGGGGATGTGATCCGCGGCATGGAACTCGGCGGCACCATTGCGAAGGGCGACCTCCGCCTGGCCGCGGCGAAGAATGAGATCGTGCAAAAAGATACGGTGAGCTACACCTACTATCAGCCGCGGGGTTACAATTCGAACGTCAATGGCTATGGCGACAAGGAGCTTTCGCCGTATTTCGACGTGCGCAACCGCGGGGTGCATGGCTTGAGGGTCAGCCGCGGCGGGTATATCACGGTGAAAGACGACAATACGGTGGACCCTAACAACCCCATCGCGATCTTCAAGAAGACGGATGGAATCACCCCCGCTGGCAGGCTGCACGACGGCATGCTCGCCAAAGATACGGAGTCCAATCGCCGCCCGGATCGCACCCCGAAATTGCCGCCCGGGATCAATGGCGTGACCATGAGGAATGGCAATCCCGGAGACTGGGACCGGGGCATCTCGAAGAATGTGGCCGGTGCGTATATCAACCGGGCCGACGAGGGCAATGTGAACTTTGAGCCGGGTCGCGGGGATCTGGGCATCCCCTACTTCCTTGGTTTCAGCGGATTTTCGGAGGTGGGTCCGTCGTATTTCTCACCCAACCGGATGATTTCCTCGCCGGTGATGTTCGGCAGTCTGCCTTCCCGGGCGATCAGTGACACGCCGACGGGCGGTGACCCCGCTCCGTGGGAGACTCTGCTCTTCCGTCCGCAGGCGTTTACCGATGAGCATCGCGGCGGGTCGGAATCCCCGGCCGATCATTACCTTCTCGATCTGTTTCAAATGCCGGTGGTGGAGCCCTACGCGATCAGCGAACCGCTTTCCTCGGCCGGAAAGGTCAATCTGAACTATGTCATCGCGCCGTTCGGCTATGTGCGGCCCAGTGACGCGAAGGACGGAGCCGCGTATATCGAACGCAAGACCTCGCTGCATGGCATCTTCAAGCCGGTGAAAATGCTGCTCGTCCCGAAGACGGCCGGCCAGCACGGGCATGGTCCCGATGGGCCGAGTGCGACTTCCGGCCAGTTCCGCTTCGATATTGATCGCACGGCGACGCTGAAAGAGATCGAGAACCGCATCAAGACCAAGGGACTTTTCCGCACGGCCTCGGAAATCTGCGAAGTGCCCCTTTACCCGATAGGCGCGATGGGCACCCCGACGGCCCCCGCGTCGGCGAATGCGTGGAAACCCTTCTGGGAAAACTACTCCCTCACCGGGGACAGCGGCCGGGAGCGTCCTTACTCGATGATTTATCCGCGGGTCACCACGAAATCGAACGTCTTCACCGCTTATATTCGAGCGCAGTCGATTCGTAAGAGCCCCGGGACCGCGGCCGATGTCTTTGACGAGGCGAAAGATCAGGTCACGGGCGAATACCGCGGCTCCTCGACGATCGAGCGGTTCATCGATCCGAATGACTCTGCGATCAGCGCGTACGATCCGAGAACCGGCGGCGGACTGGATCCGTATTACCGCTTCCGCATCGTGAACACGAAGCGCTTCTCGCAATAGTCCGCTGTCGGTCGGAGCGGGACCGAGCCTCCCCGCGCTTCTCTTCCGTTTGCAGCGGGATGCGCCGCAAACCAAGGCTGGCACCAGCCGCGCGGAGCGTTACAGTCACGCCGCAAAGCCATGTCAGTTCAGTACAAGGATTACTACACCACCCTCGGCGTTTCGAAATCCGCCTCCCAGGACGAGGTGCGGAAGGCGTTCCGCAAGCTCGCAAGGGTGCACCATCCCGATGTGGCCAAGGACAAGAAGACGGCGGAGTCAAAGTTCAAGGAGATCAACGAAGCCTACGAGGTGCTCGGCGACGCCGAAAAGCGGAAGCGCTACGATGAACTCGGCGCGGGATGGAACCACGGCGGGGCCCAGCAACCGCCGCCAGGCTGGGGCCGCGGGGGGCGTCCGGGCGGCATGGGCGGCATGGGTGGAATGGGAGGCGCGGGCGGAATGCCGGGCGGTTTCGAAGGCACGGGCTTCAGCGATTTTTTCGAGCAGTTTTTCAGCGGTGGCGCGGGACGCGGCCAGCGGAGCCCGTTTGGGGGCTATGGCGGCGTCGATGCCGGCCCGGTGCGCGGCGGAGACATCGAGGCGGACCTGCTGGTGACCATCGAGGAGGCGCTGCACGGCGGGAAAAAAAAGATCTCCTTCCAGCGCGACGCCCGCTCACCGGTCGAGACCTACGAGGTGCGCATCCCAAAAGGAGTGCGCGAGGGGCAGAAGATCCGACTGGCTGGGCAGGGCGCCGTCTCCGGCCGCCGCGGACCTGCAGGCGACCTGTATCTCGCCGTGCGTTTTGAAAAGCACCCGGACTACCGCATCGAGGGCGCTGACATCTACTACGATCTCCCGGTCGCCGCGTGGATGGCGGTGCTCGGCGGCGAGACCCACGTCCGCACGCCGGACGGCCCGGTTCTTTTGAAAGTGCCGGCCGGCACCCAGCCAGGCCGCAAGTTCCGGCTCAAGGGCCGCGGTCTGCCAGTGAGTGCGACGGCGCGCGGCGATTTCTACGCCGAGCTCACGGTCACCATCCCCGCCACTCTCACGGACGAAGAGCGGAAGCTGTGGGAGATGCTGTCGCGGCACTGAGAGCCGGCATCTGCCCACCTTCCCCAGGTGGGAGGCGCGGGGCGCGCCGCGCTTACAGCAGATGCCCCATCTTCATTTTCTTCGTCTCCAGATACTTCGCATTATGCGGATTCGTCGGCGCCTTGATCGGCACGACTTCCACGATCTTCAGCCCGTAGCCTTCGAGCCCGATCACTTTCTTCGGGTTGTTCGTCAGGAAGCGCATCTTCCGGACGCCGAGATCGAAAAGGATCTGCGCGCCGAGCCCGTAGTCGCGCAGCTCCGCGGGGAAGCCCAGCTTCTCATTCGCCTCCACGGTATCGAGCCCCTCCTCCTGGAGCTTGTAGGCGTGGATCTTCGCGGGCAGTCCGATGCCGCGCCCCTCCTGCCGCATGTAAAGCAGCACGCCATGCCCGGCGGCCTCGATCTGGCTGAGCGCGGTGTGGAGCTGCCCGCCGCAGTCGCACCGCAGCGAGCCAAAGACATCGCCCGTCAGGCACTCGCTGTGCACGCGGACGAGCGTGTTTTTCCTCGGCGAAATCTCACCCTTCACCAGCGCGAGATGATGCACGCCGTCGATGACCGAGCGGTACATGTGCAGGTCGAAATCGCCGTAGTCCGTCGGCAGCTTGATGACCTGCTCGCGCTCGACCAGCTTCTCCTGACTGCGGCGGTAGGCGATGAGATCGCGGATCGAGCACATCCGCAGCTTGTGCTTTTTGCGGAATTTCAGCAGCTCCGGCAGCCGCGCCATCGTCCCGTCGGCGTTCAGGATTTCGCAGAGCACTCCGGCCGGCGTCAGGCCCGCGAGCCGTGCCAGATCCACGCTCGCTTCGGTGTGCCCCGCGCGGCGGAGCACTCCGCCGGACTTTGCGCGGAGGGGAAAAACGTGGCCCGGCTGCACAAGATCGAGCGGCCTCGCCTTCGCATCCACGAGCACCTGGATCGTCCGCGCCCGGTCGTGTGCGCTGATCCCGGTCGTCACGCCCGCCGCCGCGTCCACGGACACCGTGAAATCCGTCCGGTAGCTCTCGCGATTCTCCAGCACCATGCGCTGCAGGCCCAGCTCCTCCGCGCGCTCCTCGGTGATCGGCGTGCAGATCAGGCCGCGCCCGTGCATCGCCATGAAGTTCACCGCCTCGGGCGTGATCTTCTCCGCCGCCATCACGAGGTCGCCCTCGTTTTCCCGGTCCTCGTCGTCCGTCACCACCACCATGCGCCCGGCGCGGATGTCTTTGATCACGTCTTCGATAGCGTCGAACTGCGGAGCGGTGGGCATGGATGAAAATGGATTCAGGATCGGCGGATAGTGAATGAAGTCAGCGCGCGCGCTTGGCAAGCGTCTCCCATCACCCGGAGGGATGCGCTCCGGCGCGTCCCTGACCCGGACGGCGGCAGCTTCGGGATGACGCGCGGGATTTCACCGCCGCTCCCCACCGCTGCG
>JAYTML010000101.1:0-4728 GCA_043728655.1 Chthoniobacter sp.
CCCGGCGTCTCCCGCCGCCACGCGACGGTGACCAAACAGCCGGGCGGCGGCGTGGTCGTCACCGACCTGAACAGCACAGCCGGCTCCTTCGTCAACGGACGCCGTTTCGACACCCACGCGCTCACCATCGGCGACCGGCTGCAAGTCGGGCCGTTCTGCTTCCAGTTCGACGGCGATGCGCTGAACCGCGTGGCCAACGCGGCGGGAGGCACGATCCGCGCCGGCAATGTCTTCATGCGCTCGGGCACGCTCACGATCCTCGACGACATCAATCTTGCGATTCCGGCGTCGCGTTTCGTCGGCATCATCGGCCCGAGCGGCGCGGGTAAATCCTCGCTCCTGACCACGCTCAGCGGCCTGCGCGCGCCGGAGCGCGGCGCGGTTTTCGTCGATGGCGAGGACATCTACTCGGGAAATGATGCGCGCTCATTCGGCTTCGTGCCGCAGGAGGACATCGTGCATCCCGAGCTGACCGTGAGCGAGGCGCTGCGCTTCAGCGCGCGGCTGCGCCTGCCCGCGCACACGCCGCCGCTGGAGATCCACAAACTCGTCCTGCAGACGCTCGACCAGCTCGGCTTGCGCCCGCACGCGGCGAAGTCCATCAGCAATCTCTCCGGCGGCCAGCGCAAGCGCGTGAGCGTGGGCGTGGAGCTGCTCGCGCGGCCTTCGATCCTCTTCCTCGACGAGCCCAGCTCGGGGCTCGATCCGGCCACGGAATTCCAGCTCATGGAGCTGCTCCGCGACCTCGCGGACACCGGCTGCACCATCGTCTGCACCACGCATGTGATGGAAAACGCCTACCTCATGGATCAGCTCGTGGTCCTCACCGGCGGCTGCCTTGCCTTCCAGGGCTCGGCGCAAAGTGCGCGCGAGTATTTCAAAGTGGCGAAGCTCACGGCCCTCTACGACAGCCTCAGCGAGCAGCCGCCGAAGCACTGGCAGGCGGCCTTCGCCGAGCGCAATCTCGCGGGCGCGATCGAGGCGGCGGCGAGCTCCGCGCCGGTCCCTGCGGGGAAAGTGCGCCGCGCTTTCGCGCTCCCGATCCTGCTCGCGCGGCAGTGGGCGATCCTGCGCTCGGACTGGCGGAATTTCGCGCTGCTCATCGGCCAGCCGGTGATCATCGCGCTGCTCGTCGTCTGGGTCAGCAACGAGCGGCCGCTGACGATGTTCTTCGCCTATCTCGCCACGCTCTGGTTCGGGTGCAGCAATGCGGCGCAGGAGATCGTGAAGGAAATCGCCATCTACCGGCGCGAGCGGCTCGTGGGCGTCGGCGCGCACTCCTATCTCGCGAGCAAGTATCTTTTCCTCATCGCCATCACCACGCTCCAGACGCTGCTGCTTTACGCGGTCATGATCGTCGGCAGCGGCGGGCGCGACGGCTCGGTGCTGCTCCAGCTTGCCGCGCTCCTCGGCACCGCGCTGGCCGCCGTCGGCATCGGCCTCACCATCTCCGCACTCTCGCGCTCGGTGATGCAGGCGGTCATGTTTGTGCCGCTCATCCTCATCCCGCAGATCATCTTTTCCGGCTACAGCGTGGCCCCGAGCGACATGAGCAAATCCGTCCTCGCCGTCAGCCGCCTCACGCCGACCTTCAGCGCGCAGACGGTCGTGGACACGAGCTTCCTGTGGCAGAAGGAACTGACCGGCGACGTCATCAGCGACCACCACCAGTCGTACCGCAATCTCGATCCCGACCGCGAGTTCAGCACGGGCGATGTCTTCACTCGCGGACGCCCCGCCGCGCTCGCGCTGTTAGCTCACGCGCTCTGGGGCGCGCTCACGTATTTCGTCGCGTGGTTCGCGCTGAAAAAGCGGGAGCGGGTGTAGCCGCGGTGGCGGGAAAGCCGCGCGGCTACTTGCCTTTCAGCGACTCGATGTATGCGAGCAGGTTCGCGAGATCGGCCGGCGTGAAGGTATTGAGCAGGCCCTCGGGCATCATCGACTGCTCGCTCTTGCCGCGCTCGGTGATGTCGCCCTTCTCGATCGTCACGGTCTGCGCGGCGATGTTGCGCACGTCCACGCTGTCGCCGCCCTCGCGGGTGACAAAGCCCTGGATGAGCTCGCCCTTCTTCGTCTTGAAAGTGGCGGTTTCAAAACCCTGCGCGAGCTTCGCGTTCGGTTTGAGGATGGATTCCGTGAGCGCCGCGCGGTCGTAGATTTTCGCGACTGCGGAAAGGATCGGGCCTTTGGCCGGTTCATTGGGCGCGATGGTATGGCAGGCGATGCAGCCGGCGCGCAGATACATGTCCTTGCCCTGCGCGGCGTCGCCGCCTTTCTGCACGGCGGCAAAGACCGCCTCGTATTTCATCGTGCCGATCTGTGCGGCGGGCGCGCCGGTGTCCTTCAGCCCGAGCGCCTGGTAGGCGAAAAGCGCGGACTCGGCCACGGCGTTGTTCGGATCTTTCAAGTGCGCGGTCACCTGGCTCGCGTAGGCCATGGATTTTGTGCGCGCGATGACGCCGAGCAGGCTGGCGGCGGCGTCAGGCTTGGCCCACGCTTTTTCCATGGCTTTCGCGGCGGCTTCCTTGTCCTTGCCTTTGACGAGCGCGCTGGTCGCGAGGTTCACGAGGATGGTCTGCGCGAGCGCGCGTTTCGCGGCGTCGCTGCCGTCGGCGATTTTTTGCAGCGCGCCGATGTTCTTTGTCTGCTTGCCGTCGCGGGTGAAGTCCTCGAACGCGGCGGCGAGCGAGGCGTGGCCGGGGTGCGTGGCGAGCGGCGCGAATGCGGCGACGGCGGCGTCAAGCGCGGCTCCGCGCTCGCTGGCGCGGGCGAGCAGGCGCAGCGCCTTGGCGCGGAGATCGGGCGACTGCTTCTCGTCGGTGGCGATGCCGCTGATCGCGGCGAGCGCCTCGGGCGGGAGCGAATTGTCCGTGCCGAACAGGCCCTCGACGGCGGTGAGCTTGGCCGCGGTGTCGTTGCCCGCTTTCGCCAGCATCAGCTCGACGAGGCCGGGGAAGTTCACCTTCGACTTGTACATCATCTGCACGAGCGCGCGGCCGTCCTCGCCCTGCGCGGTGTCGAGCGCGGTCTTGAGCGCGGCCTCGATCTTGTCCGAAGCCTCCCAGCGCTCGGCCTTGTAAACCGGGCCGCTGGTGTCCGGGCGCGTGCCCCACCAGACCTTCGGATCGGTGTAGGGCGTGTCCTTGTTATCGAGCCGGCTGAGCGTGCCGAGGATGCCCTTGCGCAGCGCGGGATCTTTCGTGACCGCGAGCCGCGAGATGAGCGCGTCCACGACCTTCACGTCGTAGAATCCGTAGAGCGCGCGGAGGGCGCCGGGCTTGACCTTGTCATCGGAGGAGTCGAGCGCGCCCAGCAGCACTGGCGCGGCTTTCAACTCGGCGAGAGCGCGCACGGCGAGGTGCGCGATGACCGGATCCGCGTCGGCGACGAGCGGGAGCAGGCCCTGGGCAGCGTCCGTCTTGCCGAGGCGGCGCGCGGCGGCGATCGCTGCGGCGCGGACGCGCGGGTTCTTGTCGGAAAGGCCGGCGATGATCGGCTGCGCGGGCGCCTGCGCGGCGAGGCGGGAATCCTCGCCGAGGGCGCGGATGGCAGCTTCGCGGAGTGAGTCATCGGCGGAGAGCTGGACGAGCGTGGGGAAGGCCTTCGCGCCGAAAAGCTGCGCGAGCGTCTCGATGGCCGCGACGCGCGGGCCGATGGCGCCGGGCGTTTCGGCGAGCTTGCGAAGCGGCGCGGCGAAGTCGGCCTTTGCCCCGCGGCGGAGCATCTCGCGCTGCGCGCCGAGGCGGATCGTGGCGCTCGGCGAGCCGATGGCGGCGGCGAGCTGTGCGTCCGCCGCCTTCTTGAAATCGACATTCGGCGCGGCGGGCGCGCCCTTTTTCACCACACGGATGACATAGCCCGCATTCGGTCCCGCGTAGGTGAAGGTCGCGCCCTCCCAGCTCGAGATGTAGATGCGGCCGGCGGCGTCCACGTCCATGTCGGTGGGACGCGTCATTTTCAGCCAGTCGGTCTGGCCTTGGTTCGCGCCATCGACGGCGAAGCCCGCGCCGATCGGCTTGAGGCCGTGAAACTCGATCGCGTTGCGGCCCCACTCCACGGTGTAGAGGCCGTTTTGCAGGCCGGGCTCGTCGAGCCACAGCGCGCCGCACGGCGAGCCGCCACCGTAGTCGGCGAGCGGCTGGAGCATGTCTTCGGCGAAGTTTTTAAACAGCGTCGGGTAGCCCATGTGCGCGCCGGGCGGCACAAAGCTCAGGCGCACGTCCCAGCCGCCGCCGTCGTTCGTATTGTCGCGCGTGAAAAGGTCGAGCGTGGGCGAGACGGCCACGTCGTAGATATTGCGCTGTCCGCGGGAGACGATCTCGAAGCCGGTGCCGTCCGGCCGCACGCGGACGATGCCGCCGCCGCGCATGGTCAGTGTGGTTCCGTCTTTCGCGACCGCTTTGGTAAAGCCGTAGTCGCCCACCGCGATGTAGATAAACCCGTCGATGCCCAGCCGGCAGCCATTCGTCGTGTGATCCGCGCCGCGGAATTTCAAATCGAAGCCCAGCCCGGTGACGATCTCCTCCTCCTTGTCCGCCTTCCCGTCGCCGTCCGTGTCCGTGTAGGCCGTGAGATTCGGCGGGTGCATCACGTAGATCGTGCCGGGGCCGGCACCGTTCGGGCCGTCCCAGATGACGCCGCGCGGCGAGTCCATCTCGGCGAAGACGGTGATCTTGTCCGCCTTGCCATCGCCATCCGAATCAATGCAGCGCAGCACCCGCCCGCGGC
>JAYTML010000102.1:0-3139 GCA_043728655.1 Chthoniobacter sp.
CCGCCGAACAGCCGGTCCTCCGGCTTGGAAAAGCTGATCTTGTCCGAAAGCTCCGCCTCCGTGAACTCCCCGCCGCTCCCGCGATAGACCAGCATCCCCGCCCGATCCTCCACCTCGTCCACCATCACCTGCCGACCGTCGTGCAGCTTGATCCGATCGCCCGCCTTGAACTCCACCCGCCGCAGCGGCGCCGACTTCAGCGCATACTGCCGCCGCTCGCTGGCCGCGGGAAAGAGCACCTCCACGCGTCCAAACCCAGCCTCGAGAATAATCCCTAGACCGAGCTCCGGCTCGCTGTCGCTGACCCATCGTTGTCCCGGCAAAGGCTGTTTCGTCATTTTAAAAAAGGGCGGGGAGACTACGCAAACTCCAGCCGCCCACAACGGGTTTTCCATCCACCCGGAGGGACGCGCTCCCGCGCGCCCCAAGCATCCGGGCTAAGATGTCGCGACTCGCCATCCAGGACGCGCAGGAGCGCGTCCCTCCGGGAGTCACGCCGCCGAAACGATGATCCCCGCAGCCTCGCGCAGATTCGCCGCGCGAAAGTCGGGCACGGAACGGAGCTGTTCGTCGTAGCCGTAGTCGATGAAGACCGTGAGGCAGCCAGCGGCGGCCCCGCAGTCGATGTCGCGCCAGCGGTCGCCGACCATGAAGCTGCGGGCGAGATCGATGCCCAGCTCGCGCGCCGCGCGAAGCAGCATCCCCGGCACGGGCTTGCGAAACTCGGAGGGCTGGCCCTGGCCGGGGTCGTAGCAGACTTCCACGCGGTCGAGCGGCAGCGCGGCGCACATCTTTGCGTGCATGGCTTCCACGTCTTCGCGCCGCTGCGTGCCCCGCCCCACATCCGGCTGGTTCGTGGCGACGACGAGGAGGAAGCCCGCCGCTTTCAACTCCGCACACGCCTCCACCACGCCCGGCAGCAGCTCAAACTCCGCGACCGACGCCGGCGGATACGGCTTCCTCTCCCGCACCACCGCCCGGTTGATCACCCCGTCCCGGTCGAGAAAAACCGCGCGTTTCATTCCGCACTCCCCGTCCCGCATTCCGAATTCACTTCACGCTCTCCCACTTCGTCTGCGCCACCTTCAGCAGCGGATGCGAGACGAAGAGATGCCATACCACGCCCTGAAACGCTTCCGAATGCGGCGTGATGTTCGCAGGGTTCACCGTCGGAATGATGACGCACGCATCCGCGACCTGCGCGGTGTAGCCGCCGTCTTTGCCGCAGATGCCGAAGACGGACGCGCCCACGGTTTTCGCCAGCTTCAGCGCCTCGACCAGATTCGGACTCACGTTCTTTTCCATGTTGCCGCCGCCGACGGAAAAAATGAGCAGCCCGTCCTTCGCGTTCAGCCGGCTGCCGCGCAGCCATTCTGCGAAGACCGTGGCCCAGCCTTCGTCGTTCGTCCGTGCCGTCAGTTCGGAGACGTTGTCCGTCGGCGCATAGCACTCGAAGCCGCAGATTTTCCGAAAGTCATTCACCGCGTGCGAGGCGTTCGCCGCGCTGCCGCCGACGCCGAGGATGAAAAGGCGCCCGCCGCGCTCGCGCACCGCGGCGAGGCCCTCGACGATGCGCTCCATCAAGGCGGGATCAAGGGCGGCGACGATGTCGCGGGTTTCGGCGAGGTGTTGGGCGGAGTAGCTCATGGTGTGGATTCTTGCTGTTGCGGCGGTCTTTGACCGTCGAGGAGGGCGGCGAGTTCGGCGAGACCGGCGTGCGAGCCGTTCTCGTAAAAGCGCTGGAAAACTTCATGCCCGGCGAGCGCGCCCTTGGCAACCAATCCGCGTTGCACGTCCGCAAGATCGAACGCAGTGCCAACAGGCCGCTCCGCGAAAACCGACGCGCGAAACGCGCCGAGCCCGTAGTCGATGTGCCGCATCGCCGGGGTGCGTTCGCGCTTGTCGTAACGGACGATGCACCCGTCCTCGAATTCCACATTGCTCGTGTCCCACGCGCCTTCGTTTTTGAAAACCGTCATCAGCCCCGGCTGCCCGCCCGCGCGGAAGGCAGACGCGACCGCCGCGTAGTCGATCGGCAGATACGAGTCGCCATAGAGCGTGAAAAACTCCCCGCCCAGCAGCGGCAGCGCCTGCCTCAGCGCTCCGCCCGTTCCCAGCAGCACCGGCCCATCGAACGAGTAACTCAATTCCATTCCAAACCCCGCCCCATCGCCAAACTCCCGCTCGATCATCTCCCCGAGATACCCCACGCACAGCACCGCCCGCCGCAGCCCGCTCGCATGCAGCAGCCGCAACTGATGCGCGAGAAACGGCTCCCCAGCGACAGTCACAAGCGCCTTCGGGATCTTCTCCGTGATCGGCCGCAGCCGCGTCGCCAGCCCTCCCGCAAGAATCGCCACCGGCATCGGATCGCCGCTCATAGGCAGTGCCACCGTTTGATTTCAACGCAGAGACGCAGAGGCGCAAAGGCCGCGGAACGGAAAGACGGAATTACGGAATCTGGCCAAATGACGGATTGGGATTGCAGCCCGTCCGTGCTTCGTCCCGGCGCTCTTAGTCCAACCAGTTTTCGTAATTTGGCCAAATTCCGTAATTCCGTTTTCTCCGTCCTCTGCGCCTCCGCGTCTCTGCGTTTCAAAAATGCGCGCGTCATCTTCGCCAGCACTCAATCCTGCGCCACGATCTTCGTCCCCTCGAAATCAAACCGGAACCGCACCTCCCGCATCCCCTGCTCGCGCATCGCGCGCCGCAGCCGCGTGCTCTGCTCGGTGTAAAACATGAGGAACCCGCCGCCGCCCGCGCCGATCAGCTTCCCGCCGAGCGCCCCGTTCGCCATCGCGAAGTCATACCACCCGTTGATCTGCGCGTTGCTCATCCCGCCGGAGCGCTCCTTTTTCCGCTGCCAATGCACGTCCATGAGCCGCGCGAACTCGCGCAGGTTGCCGGACTCCATCGCGTCCTTGCTCTGCACTCCGAGCTCTTTGACGAAGTGCAGGTTCTCGACCATCACCTTGTCCATGCTCTTGGTCCTGTCGTTCTGCTCTTTCAGGATCTTCGACGCCGAGCGGGTGTAGCCGGTGAAGAAAAGCAGCAGGTTGTCCTGCAGGTTGAAGAGCGTCTCCTCGTCCACCTCCACGGGCAGGATCTCGACTTTTCCGCCCGGTAGAAAATGAAACGA
>JAYTML010000103.1:0-3327 GCA_043728655.1 Chthoniobacter sp.
GGGGAGAGGAATTCCTTTTCATCGAGCACGTATTTCAGGACGCGCACGAGCCGCTCGCGCGTGGGGATGGCCAGGAGGCGGCGGACGTTCGTGCCGCCCGCGGTGCGCTTCGCGAGATAGGAAATATTCTGCGCGAGGTCGTAGCGGTTCTTGATGAACCACATCAGCCGCTTCTTGAAGCCGGGCAGCCGGTCGATGGTGGCCTGCTCCAGGATTTCCACGCCGAAAAGCGGCAGCAGCCCGACCATCGAGCGCACGCGCAGCGGCACTTTGTGGCGGCCTTCGATGAGGAGCTGGTCGTAGTAAAAACCGTCCGTTTCGTCCCACAGTCCGCCGTCGCCGACATCGTTCATCGCGTCCACGATCTCGACGGTGTGCTCGAGGAATTTCGACGCGATGTCCTCGTACGCCGGATTGGTGAGGGCGAGCTCGAGCGCGATCGAGAGCATGGTCTCGCAGTAGAATGCCATCCACGCCGTGCCGTCCGCCTGCGCGAGCGACTGGCCGCTGGGGAGCGGCTGCGAGCGGTCGAAAAGCCCGATGTTATCCAGCCCGAGGAAGCCGCCGGCGAAGATGTGCTTTCCCTGCACGTCCTTGCGGTTCACCCACCAGGTGAAATTGATCAGCAGCTTCTGGAAGACGCGCTCGAGGAACTGCGTGTCGCGCGCGCCGGGCTTGCCACTGATCTTGTACACGCGCCAGCAGGCCCATGCGTGGACGGGCGGATTCACGTCGCGGAGATTCCACTCGTAGGCGGGGATCGCGCCGCTCGGGTGCATGTACCACTCGCGGAGAAAAAGCTCGAGCTGCTGCTTCGCAAAGCCGGGGTCGATCCGCGCCATCGGGATCATGTGAAAGGCGAGGTCCCACGCGGCGTACCACGGGTATTCCCACTTGTCGGGCATCGAGATGACATCCGCGTTGAAAAGATGGTGCCAGTCATGGTTGCGCCCCTTCTGGCGGGCGGCGGGCGGCGCGGGAAAATTCGGGTCGCCGGCCAGCCATTCCTTCACCACGTAGTTGTAAAACTGCTTTGACCACAGCAGTCCGGCATAGGCCTGGCGGACGACATTCCGCGCCTCGGCCCCGAGGGCGGGGGCGTACTTGGTTTTGAAAAACTCCGCGGCCTCCGCGATCCGCTCGGAGAAGACATCGTCGAAATCCGCGAAGGGCGCGGCTGGCCAGTCGCCCGCGGGCGCGAGCCGGAGCCGGAGCACGACTTCGCCGCCGGCGGGAATATCGAGCACGCAGTGCGGCGCGGCCTTTGTGCCGAAGGCGCGCGGATTCACCGCGTCCGCGCGCCCGTGGATGAGCGCCTGGTGAAAGGCGTCCTTCACGTAGGGCGAGGGATTCGCGGTGCCGAAGAGGAGCGCGGTGTTCGTCTCGTTCTCCGTGAAAAGCCACGGCATGTCCCCGTCGATGGCGAAGCGGACCTCGCCGAGCGTCTCGTGCGTGGCGGTGAGCGTGCGCGGATCGAGCTGGCTGAGGCGCGGCTTCAGCGTGCAGCCCTCGTGCGTGCAGCCCCATGACCAGGTGTTGCGAAACCAAATCGTGGGCAGCACATGCAGGCGTGCGGCATCGGGGCCGCGGTTCGCGAGCGTGAGCCGGATGAGGATGTCGTCCGGCCCGGCCTTGGCGTACTCGGCGGTGACATCGAAGTAGCGCGACTCGTCGAAGACGCCGGTGTCCTCGAGCTCGAATTCGCGATCCTTGCGGGTCCGGCGCGCGTTTTCCTCCACGAGCCGCGCGTAGGGAAATTCCGCCTGCGGATACTTGTAGAGCGCGCGCATGTAGGAGTGCGTGGGCGTGGAGTCGAGGTAGTGCCAGACATCCTTCGGGTCCTCGCCGTGGTTTCCCTGCGGATTCGTGAGGCCGAAGATGCGCTCCTTCAGGATGGGGTCGCGCCCATTCCAGAGCGCCACGGCAAAGCACAGCCGGCACTCGCGGTCGGTGATCCCGAGCAGACCGTCCTCGCCCCAGCGGTACGCCCGGCTGCGCGCGTGATCGTGCGGGAGGTAGTTCCACGCGTCGCCATTCGCAGAGTAGTCCTCGCGCACCGTGCCCCACTGCCGCTCGGAGAGATACGGACCCCAGCGCTTCCAGTTCCGCTCCCGGCGCGCGTCTTCGTCGAGGCGGAGGTGTTCCGGGGTGGTGTCGGGGGGCATGGCGCGACGCTAGGTTCGGCGGCGGTGTGGCGTCAACCGAAGCGGGCCGTGCGCGGCTGCAGACTTCCAAGACCGGCCGTCATCCTGAGCGGAGTTTCGGGAGGCTTTGCGAACCGAAACGGAGCGAAGGATCGCTGACAGTAAATGGGCGGAGGCGGTGGGAGTGATGGCGGCCACATCTCACCGCCTCCGCCCGCGTCCTGTCAGCGATCCTTCGCTCCGTCCGGGTCGCAGACCCCCGGACTGCGCTCAGGATGACGGTTGGTTGTGTTGGCTGGCGCACTGCGGCAACGCGCACTGGCGCCGCCCGGCGTCAGCGCTTAGTCTCCGCGCCCGGTTTTCCGGCCACGCCCATGAAGCTCTCCACCATCACCGCCAGCCTCGCGCAACTCGGCATGAAGCCGACGCGCAGCCTGGGGCAGAATTTTCTCCACGACCAGAATCTCGCGGACTGGATCGTGGCGCAGCTCGGGCTGAAGGCCGGCGAGGCATGGCTGGAGCTGGGGCCGGGGCTGGGCGCGCTCACGGAGTTCGCGCTCGCGCGCTCGGCAAACGGGCTGCTCATCGAGAAGGACGGGCGCATGGTAGGCTTCTTGCAGGAGCGGTTTCCCGGCGTGGAGATCGTGCATGGCGACGCCACGGAGTACGATGTGCGGGCGCTCTTTGCGCGCGGGCCGGTGAAGGTGCTGGGCAATCTGCCCTACTACGTTTCGAGCCAGATCCTGTTCCAGTTCACCGACGAGCCGAGCCCGGTGAGCATGCTCATTTTCACGCTGCAAAAGGAGCTCGCCGAGCGCCTCTCCGCCGGGCCGCGGACGAAGGCCTACGGCGCGCTCACGCTCCTCATCGGCAGGCGCTGGCGGGTGAAGTATCTGCGCACCCTGCCGGGCTCGGTCTTTCATCCCGCGCCGAATGTGGAATCCGCCGTGGTCGCGCTCACGCCGCGCCCGACCGGCGAGCTGCCGGAGTGCGACGGCGCGCTGTTCCGCAAGCTCGTGAAGCAGGGCTTTTCCCAGCGCCGGAAGCTGCTGCGCAAGAACCTCTCCGACCAGCAACTCGACTGGCCGGCGCTCTGCGCGCACCTCGGCGTGGAGGAGACCACGCGCGCCGAGGAGCTCTCGCTGGAGCAGTGGATCGCGCTCACGAATTTCGCCAGCGGAGC
>JAYTML010000104.1:0-7541 GCA_043728655.1 Chthoniobacter sp.
ATGGCGGTGAGGTCTTTGCGCGACCAGGCGGCGGGCGTGGGGAGATCGGTGCTCATGGGTTGCGGCTCATCCAGACGGAGTCTTCGATGCCATCGGTCGCGGCGAAGCGGACGTGGATGCGTTCATCCATCGCGGTGGGGAGGTTTTTTCCCACGTAGTCCGGGCGAATCGGCAGCTCGCGGTGGCCGCGATCGACGAGCACGGCGTACTGGATGCGGGCGGGGCGGCCGAAGCTGGAGAGCGAATCCATGGCCGCGCGACACGTGCGGCCGGAGAAAAGCACGTCGTCGGTGAGGACGACAGTCTTGCCGTCGAGATCGTCCGGCAGGACGGTGCGCTCGACGCGCGGCGGGATGCGGTGGAGATGGAGGTCGTCGCGGTGCATAGCGACATCGACGACGCCGGCAAAGACGCTGACGCCGCTGAACTGCGCGATGAGCGCGGCGAGACGGCGGGCGATTTCCACGCCGCGCGACGGGATGCCGACGAGGGCGACTTTCGCGAGGTCGGGATTGCGCTCGATGATCTCGTGCGCGATGCGCCGGAGGGCGCGTTCGATGGCCGCGGCGTCGAGGGTGACGCTGGCCCCTGGGGCTGGTGGTGTCGGTGTGGGATTCATGTTCCTTGGCGACCTCGCGGGATCGCGCTTAAAGGAGCAGGGAAAGCGATGGTCAGCTCATCGTTTCCTTGTGCCGCTTCTCGCGCCAGGAGGAGCGATGTTTCACGATCCAGTCGAGGAGTGCCTTTTCAAAGCCGACGTCGTGACCGGCCTTCTCGCTCTCGATCCATTTGTGGCGGAGGATTTCCTCGCGCTCGGCGAGGAACTCTTTGTAGAGCAGGGATTCTTTGACGAGGTCAGGATTGTCGTCAGATGTATCGCTCATGTGTTGGACTAATTTCTAGAAAACACGGCGCGCGTCAATGGTTTTGGCCGGATGTCTCAGCTCGACGACGCCTCGCGGATCAGCAGGAGCAGCATCACGCCGAATGCGATGCGGTAGATGCCGAAGCCGACAAACGTGTGGCTCTGCACATAACGGAGCAGCCATTTCACAGCAAAAACCGACGCCACCGCCGCGACAAGCGTGGCGATGATCAGCGGCTGCCAGAGTATGAGCTCGTGCGCCTTGAATGCGTCGAGCAGCGTCTTCGCGCCCGCCGCGCAGAGCGTGGGCACGCCGAGCAAAAAGGAAAACTCCGTGGCCGGAACGCGCCCGAGGCCGAGCAGCAGGGCGAAAATAATGGTGCTGCCGGAACGCGACGCCCCGGGGAACGCCACCGCCACCAACTGCGCCAGCCCGAAGACCACCGCCAGCGTCCACGTCACCTCGGTGACGACCTTCCGCCCGCGCAGCCAGACCTCCGCCGCGAGAAAAAGCACGCCACCGATGAGCAGCGCGAGCGCGATGGGCTTGACGGTGTGCGGCAGCCTGAGGCCGAATTTTTTCATCACCAGCGCCCCGGCGACGGTGATCGCAAAGGCGAGGAGCAGCTTGAGAAAATAGTCGCGGTTTTCGGGAATCTGCCAGCGCTTCAGGGTCGCCAGACGGCTGGAGAAAAGCGGGAGCGCAGCCAGCATCGCGCCGCACTGGATGACGGCGTTGAAAACCTCCGATCCGAAGAAACTCTGATCGAGCGGCTTTCCATCCAGCGACAGAAACTGCTCGGCGAGCAGCAGGTGCCCGGTGGAGGAGACGGGGATGAATTCGGTGATCCCTTCGATCAACCCGAGAATCACTGCGATAAGCCAATGCGGCATAGTCAAAATGAAGTCAGACACGGCTCGGGCCGGCCCGGCGGGCCACGGCCTCCGACGGTAAACCCCTCCTAGATCGCCGACTCGCCGCGCTCCTCGGTGCGGATGCGGATAGCGTCGTCTATCGGCGTTACGAAAACCTTTCCATCCCCGATCTTCCCTGTTTTTGCGGCAGCCACGATCGCCGCCACGACCTTCGCCACCCGGTCGTCAGCGACCACGATCTCGAATTTCACCTTTGGGAGAAAATCCACGGTGTACTCACTGCCGCGATAGATCTCCGTGTGCCCTTTCTGCCGGCCAAAGCCCTTGACCTCGCTGACCGTCATGCCTTCGATCCCTGCCTCCGCCAGCGCCTCCTTCACGTCCTCCATTTTGAAAGGCTTAATAATCGCTTCGATCTTTTTCATATAGGCGCTCAGCACTACCCGCCCGTCCTGAAATGGCAAGCACCCCCTTGCGGCTTGGCCGCGAATGCCTGTGATCCCCGCAAAACCTCTTGTCGCGCCGGGGCTGCAGGCGGAGAAAGACGCATGCCGCACCTCGCTTCATGGATTCGGGAATGTGACGACGCGCTCTTCGGGAGGTTTTTCGCCCTCCGCCCGGGTCTCCGCGTGGGCAATGCCCGCTGCGAGCCGGTCGATCCGGCCTCGGCCGGCGGGCTCCTCCTGACCGGCGGGCCGGACATCTCCGCCGGGTTTCATCGCGAGCCGCCGACCGATCCCGCACTCATCCGCGATCCCGAGCCGGAGCGCGATGCATGGGAATTCGCCGCCGTCCGCACCGCCTGCGAGCGCGGGCTGCCGATCCTCGCCATTTGCAAAGGCGTGCAGGTGCTCAATGTGGCGCTCGGCGGCACGCTGCACGTGGACATCCGGGGCCACGAGGCGCCGGAGATGAAAAGCGGCAATCTCCAGCCGCTGCGCTACGCCGCGGAAGCGCGGCATCGTTTTGAAAAAGTGAACAGCTCCCACCACCAGGCGCTCGACCGGGTGGCCGATGCCCTCGAGATCGAGGCCTGGCACGCGGGCGACGGCGTCATCGAGCAGGTCCGGCTCCGCGATTTTCCCTGGGGTGTAGGCGTCCAATATCACCCGGAGCGCGATTTGATGTACGCCCCGCTTTTCGAGGATTTCTTCGCCCAGCTCAAAGACTGAATCACCGCATTTTATGGCCCACACCTCGCACGATCTCACCCTCCGCTTGGGCTTCGAGTTCAGTTATGAAGCCGCCGCGCCGACGCCGATGAGCCTGATCATCCAGCCGCGCCTCGATCCATGGCAGCACCTCGAAGGCGAACAGTTTAGCTATTCGCCTGATGCCTCCGTCAGGCAGTACGAGGACGTGCACGGCAATATTGTCCGCCGCCTCGATCTGCCCGCCGGTCGCACCACGATCCGGCACGATCTCCAGGTCTCCGTGCCCGTGCTGCCGGAAGACCACGGCGCCGTGGACGGGCCGCTGCCAGTCTCCGAGCTGTCTCCCGAGCTGCTGCGCTACACGCTGCCGAGCCGCTACTGCGATTCGGACCGGCTGATGGATTTTGCCTTTGAAAAATTCGGCCAGATCCCGGACGGCCGCCAGCGCGTGCAGGCCATCTGCGACTGGGTGCATCGCAATATCAAATACCGCTACGGCGCCGGCAGCCCTCACACATCGGCCAGCGAGATCATTGCGCAGGGATTCGGCGTCTGCCGCGACTTCGCCCACACGGCCATCGCGCTCTCACGCTGCTTCAATATCCCGACCCGCTACGTCACCGGCTATGTGCCCGACGTCGCCTTCCGCGACAATGGCTCGCCGATGGATTTTCACGCCTACATGCAGGTCTATATCGGCCACCGCTGGCAGACCTTCGACGCGCGCTTCAATGTCCCCCGCATCGGCCGCGTCAAAATCGCCTGCGGCCTCGACGCCGTGGACGGCGCATTCTCCACGATCTACGGCGCCGCGCAGCTCGCGTGGTTCCACGTCTGGGCCTATCAGATCGACCCCGCCGAGGTGAAACTGGGCGACCCGATCGACCTCCGCAAACGCCTCTGCGGCACCCCGCAGCTCCTCTCCCCGCCGCGCGTGCGGGCCGTCGCAGCGTAGAAAAAAACGCGCCGCCGGCACGCATGGACGCGGCAAAGCAGGACCGCGTTCTTAGGCGAACGCCTCGCGAAGCATCGCGATGCTCTTCGCCACGGCGGTGTCCGCGGCTTCCTTCCCCTCCATCTCCAGCGAGACGTAGCCCGTGTAGCCGGCATCCCGCAGGATTTTCGCGATGCGTTTGTAGTCCAGTTCCAGCGTGTAAAACTCTCCGCCGCCCGGATAAGTCTTCGCCTGTACAAAGACTGTCTTCGGCGCGATCGCCGCCAGCTTCTCGTACGGATCTTCGAGGAAATTCCCCGTGTCCATCAGCGCCCCGAGCCACGGCGATTCGATCGCCTTCAAGATCCGCATCTGCCCCTCCGGCGTGTTCGTCAGCCCCCAGTGATTCTCCAGCGCCAGGATCACCCCGCGCTGCGCCGCCAGCTCCACGCACTTCTGCGTGGCCTCGATGCACCACTTGAATCCGTCATCGAGCGTGTAGCCCTCGAGCATCGGTTCGATGCCGCGCGCCTTCATCAGCGCGTCAAAATCCTTGATCGTCTTCCAGCGCCCGCTGTTCAGCCGGATGCACGGCACGCCGAGCGCGTAGGCCAGTTCGATGCACTTCTCGGTATGCGCCACCCACTTGTGCCGCTCGGCAGGATTCGGCGACACAAAGTCCTGATGGATCGACAGGCAGATCAGGTCCACGCCCGAGCGAAACGCGTGGCGCTTCAGCCGCTGGCAGTACGCATGCACCGTCGCGTCGAGTGGTCCCAGCTCCTCGCAATCCATCTGCCGGTGCAGGATGTCCACGCCCTCCACACCCAGCGCCGCCGCCTTGGTGATGACCGTCTCGATCGGCGTCTTCTCCGGCGTGAAATGCCAGTACGAGTAAGACGAGATGCCGAGCTTGATCGGGTTCTTCGCGGCGGCCGGAGCCTGGGCGAATGCGCGCGTGCTCAGCGCGAGCGCCGCGCCGGCTGAGGTGGAGAGGAATTGGCGGCGGGTGTTCATGGGGTGGACTCGGAAAGGCTAAAGTGAATCGCAAAAATCCATTCCGTTCATCTGGTCAAATTCCGTTAATTCCGTTCCAAAAGACAAAACGGAATTACGGAATCCTACAAAATTGACGGAATTCTGGCGCGGCGATCACTCGCGGGTGAGGCGCGCTATTTCGCGGCAAGCCGCAGCCGGGGATCTTCCGCCAGCAGCTCCGCCAGCGTCGCCCAGCCCTGGTCATCCAGCGCCTGAAAGGCGTTCAGATACACCGCGACGACCCCGGGATCGTGCTTTGCAAAAAGCGGTTCGATCGCTTTGACAAGATCGGCCTTCGCGGGCGCGGTCGGCAGGGTCTCGATCGTCCCATTCGCATCGTGCGCGATTCCCAGGCCGTCGAGGAAATCGCAGAGCAGCCCCGCGTGCGCCCCCACGAGCCAGATTTGCAGCAGATGCGCGCCGACGGAGTCATTGACCGCGCGCCCCAGCGCATCGCGCAGCCAGAGATGCCGCTCCGCGCGCGGCTTGCGCTCGAGGAAGATGGTCCGCAGCTTCCGCTGCTTCGCCAGCGTGTCGATGGTCGTCTTGTAGAGCGGCGGTTCCTTTTCCTTGAGGAAAGAGAAAAGCTGCTCCGCCACGGCGGGCGGCATCTGGGCGAAAATTTCGTGGGGCGTCGGCATGGGTAAGGGGGCGCGAAAGTAGGAGCGCGGGGTGGAAGGTGACAAGTGACAAGTGACACCTGTCGGGTGGACTCCGCCCGCAAGCTCTGCCACATGACACCCGACCCATGACACCAGTCACCTCCCCCATCGACGCCCACGTCCACATCGTCGGCAATGGCGCACGCGGCAGCGGCTGCTGGCTGCGCCTCAAAGGCCGGCACCGCTGGCTCGCGAAATTCATGCTCCGTCACCTCGGTCTCCCGCAGGACACCGCCGCGCCCGACTTCGATGAAATCTACGTCGAGCGCCTGCTCGCACTCGTCCGCGAGTCATCGCTCGCCTCCGCCGTCATCCTCGCGCAGGAGCAGGTCTATGATGAAAACGGCACGCTCATGGAAGGCGCCGGCTCCTTCTACGTGCCGAACGACTGCGTCCTCGGCCTCGCCCGCAAGCACCCGGAGTTTCTCCCCGCCGTCTCCATCCACCCCGCGCGCGCCGATGCGCTCGACGAGCTCGACCGCTGCCTCGCCGGCGGCGCCGTCATGCTCAAGCTCCTGCCCAACTGCCACAACGTCGATTGCAACAACCCGCGCTACGCCGCCTTTTGGAAAAAGATGGCCGCCGCCGGGCTGCCGCTCCTCGCCCACACCGGCGGCGAAAACACAGTCCCCGTCATCCGCCCCGAATTCGCCGACCCGCGCGTGCTCACGCTGCCGCTGGAGTGCGGCGTCACCGTCATAGCCGCCCACTGCGCCACCCGCAGCGGCCTGCGCGATCCCGACTACTTTCCCGCGTTCGCGGAAATGACCGCGCGCTTTCCGAATCTCTACGGCGACAACAGCGCCTTTAATCTCCCGATGCGCGGCGAGCACACCCGCGCCGCCGTGCGCGAGCCGCTCGCCTCCCGCATGATCTACGGCAGCGATTTTCCCGTGCCCATCATGGGCCTCTGGTCGTGGCTGCGCCGCTTCATCGACTGGAAAACCTACCGCCGCTGGGAGCGACACCCAAACGCCCTCGAACGCGACTACCAGCTCAAGCGCGCGATGGGTTTCCCCGAGGAATCCTTCACCCGCCTCCACGGCCTCCTCCGCCGCGCACCCTAGCCGCGCTCTCCCCGACGCAACGCATCCCCCACCCCCACCCGGAGGGACGCGCTCCCGCGCGTCCCCAATCTCCGGCGCGGGCGAAGGCGGCAGGGCGGCCTGCGCAGACACGCACCGCATCCGCCCTCACCCAAGTCGCGGCCGCGCAGGAGCGCAGCCCTCCGGCTCACACCTCGATCCCCAGCCGCTTCATCTTTCCGTAGAGCGTGGGCCGGTGGATGCCGAGGATCTGCGCGGCCTTTTTCTTGTTACCACCCGACTGCGCCAGCGCCTGCAGGATCGTCTGCTTCTCGTGATCCTCCAGATTCAGCGTCGGCACCGCGGAAGCGGAGGCGGCGCCTTGCAGCGCGGGCGGGAGCTGGATTTCCCGCGGCAGTTGCCTCGGCGTCACCGTGCCTTTGTCGGCGAGCACCACCGCGTACTCGATCGCGTTCTGCAGCTCGCGGATATTCCCCGGCCACGCGTAGGTCAGCAGCGCCTCGATCGCGTCCGGCAGCAGCACCGGCGTGGCTTTTCCGAGCTGCTGCGCGAAGCGCGCCGTGAAAAGCGTGATCAGCGCCGGGATGTCCTCCCGCCGCTCGCGCAGCGGCGGGATCGGGATCTGGAAAGTATTCAGCCGGTAATACAAATCCTGCCGCAGCGCGCCGGTGCGCACGGCCTCCGCGATCGGCCGGTTCGTCGCCGCGATGAGCCGGAAATCCGCCGCCACCGTCTTCGCGCTCCCGAGCGGGCGGTACTCGCGCTCCTGCAGCACGCGCAGAAACCGCGTCTGCAGCTCCGCCGGCATCTCCGCGATCTCATCGAGAAAAAGCGTGCCGCCCGCCGACTCCGCGATCATCCCGCGGAACTCCGCGACCGCCCCGGTGAAGGCGCCCCTCACGTAGCCAAACAGCTCGCCCTCGATCATGTTCGCGGGAAACGCCGCGCAGTTCAGCTTCACCAGCG
>JAYTML010000105.1:0-2559 GCA_043728655.1 Chthoniobacter sp.
GGCATGCACCGGTCGCCGCACAAGGGATTCAGCGTCGAGTTCAAGCAGCACAGGCAGTACGTGCCGGGCGATGAAATCCGGCACATCGACTGGCGCGCCTATGGCCGCAGCGACCGCTTTTACATCCGCGAATACGAGGAGGAGACGAATCTCCGCGCCACGCTCCTGCTCGATCTCAGCGGCTCGATGAACTATGGGCGCAACGGCGTCTCGAAGTATGACTATGCCAAGCGGCTCGCCGCGTGCCTCGCCTACCTGATGATCGGCCAGCAGGACAGCGTCGGCATGGTGACCTTCGACACGAAGATCCGGAAATACATCCCGCCGCGCGCGCGCGTCTCGCACCTGCGCGTGCTCATCGACGAATTGCAGCGCAGCGAACCCGGCGGCGAAACGGAACTCGGCGACGTCTTCCACGACCTGGTCCCGAAGCTGCACCGGCGCGGCCTGCTCATCATCATCTCGGACTGCTTTGGCGATGTGCCGTCGCTGCTGAAGGCGCTCGCGCACTTCCGCCACGCGCATCACGAGATTCTGATTTTCCAAATCTGGGACCGCGATGAACTGGAGTTTCCATTCAAGGGCTGGACGCAGTTTGACTCGCTCGAAACCGCGGGCGTGAAGCATCTGCTCGACCCGGTGCTTTTGCGCGAAGCCTACCTCGCGAACCTGGAAAAGTTCCGCACCGAACTAGTGAAGGGCTGCCGCCGCCACAAGATCGACCTGGTTCCTTTCACCACGGACCAGCCCTACGCCGAGGCGCTCGCCGCCTACGTTTCGAGAAGGAGGGCGCGGGGATGAAGAAACATCCAACACCCAACACCCAACACCCAACATCCAATGAATCCGCGGCCAAGCGCCGGTTTGATTTGGAGGAGCGGATGCTGGCGCACGCGACGCGGATTGTGGCGCTTTATGATTCTTTGCCGACGGGGAGTGGGGCAAAGCAGGTTGGAAATCAGTTCATTCGCTCGGGCACGTCACCCTATCTGCATCATGGGGAAGTCGAGGCCGCCGAGTCGCTGGATGACTTTGTTCATAAGCTCAAAGTTTGTTTGAAGGAGCTGCGGGAGACCTGGCGTGCCCTTCGACTGTTGCAGCGAATTGCGCCGCTGCGAGACCCGGCGGAAGTCGAAGCCCTGATCGACGAAACGCATCAACTCATCCGCATTTTCTACCAAAGCGTGCGGACAGCCCGCTCCCGTGGAGAGCAAAGCTCCCGCATCCGCGAAGACGCTCCCGATTCGGACCATTGGATGTTGGATGTTGGGTGTTGGGCGTTGGATGTTCCTCCCTCCACATGACCTTCCTCAATGCCGCTCTCCTCGCCGGCATCGCCGCGCTGGCGATTCCGATCATCATCCACCTCTTTCACAAGAGCCGTTTCCAAGTCGTGAAATGGGGTGCGATGCACCTGCTGGAGGCGGTCATCCGCACGAACCAGAAGCGCGTGCGCATCGAGCAGATCATCCTGCTCATCATCCGCGCGGCGATACCGGCGATCCTCGCGCTTTGCATGGCGCGGCCGGTGTGGAAAGGCGCACAGAAGCTCATGGGCGAGGCGAAAACCTCGACGGTCGTGCTGCTCGACAACAGCTACTCGATGGAGGGCGGGCGCGCGGGTGCGACGAATTTTTCCATCGCCCGCGACGAGTCGGCGCGGATCGTAAACGAGCTCAAGCTCGGCTCCGACGCGCAGGTGGTGCTCATGGGAGAGGGCGGCGCGCCGCTGCTGGACGAGCCGACTTACGACCTAGCGCGGCTCACGCAGGCGCTGCAAAAGGCGGACGCTGGATTCGGCGCGGCGACTGTGCCGGCGGCGCTGGATTACGCGGCGGGCGTCATCGAGAAGATGCGCGAGTCGAGCCGCAATCTCGTGGTGATGACGGATTTTCAGCGCATCAGTTTTGAGGCGACGGAGGATGCGCAGGTCGGCCAGATGATTGCGCGGCTGAAGGCGCTGCCGATCGCGCCGGAGATCACCTTTTTCGACGTGGGCAGCGAGGTGAAGGACAACGTCGCCGTGGAGTCGCTGGAGTTTTCGCGGCTCATGGTCGGCGTGGGGCAGAAGATTCAGATTCGCGCGAACCTGCGGAATTTCGGCGACGTGCCGTATCAGGATTTGCGCGTCTATTTCAAAGCCGACGGCAAGGAGAAGTCCGTGTCCCAGATCCGTCTCGGGCCGCATGAAAAGGGGCAGGTGCTTTTCTCGCACGCCTTTGACACGCCGGGGTCGCATGTCGTCGAGGTCGTCGCCGACGCGGATGCGCTCAAGGCGGACAACAGCTATCTCGCGAGCATCCCGGTGCGCGACAGGGTGCCGGTGCTGCTCGTCGATGGCGACCCGAGCAGCGAGCCGCTGAAGGGCGAGGTGGATTTCGCGGAGATCGCGCTCCAGCCGTACGGCGCCGGGCGCGTGGAGCTCGCCGACCTCATTTCGACCAAAGTCGTGAAGGCCGACGACTTGGGCGCGAAGGCGATCACGGATTCCGCGGTCGTGATTCTGGCGAATGTCCGCAAGCTCAGTGACGATCAGCTTCGCGCGTTGGAAGACTTCGT
>JAYTML010000106.1:0-7577 GCA_043728655.1 Chthoniobacter sp.
CGAGTGTGATCATGGGCGGGTGGGTCGGAAGGGCTCACCAGTCGCCATCGCGGATCTGGCGGGAGATGGCGGAGACGCGTTTGGCGGACAGGCCCCGCATCGCGCGCAGGAGTTCCGCGACCACGGTGGGACGTTCGCGGATGATTTCGAGCAGATCGCTCGAAACCTTCCCGGCCAGCGCCAGCAGCGCGTCGGGGTTTTCGCCCAGCTCCTCGGCCAGGCGGCGGATGGTTTGTTCGCCGGGAGGCGCTTCCTGCCCGCGCTCGATCTTGCTCAAGTAGGAAGGCTCGATGCCCACGCGCCCGGCGACCTGGCGCAGGGAGAAGGCGGGATCGTTCTCCACCTGGGCCATCCGTCTGGCCCGCAAAGTTTCACCGAAAGAAAGGTCGTCGCTCATGGTGTGGTGCGAAACCTACACATCGTGCTCCTTCCCACAAGGGTGGAAACAGCCAGTACCTAAAAAAAGGAACCCGCGCTGAGCGGGTTCCCTTTTCCCGACACCCCGCACCAAACCAACCCGCCCGCAGGCGGATCAGTTCAGCACGGAGCGTCGAAGCCGACGTGGCAGTGAAGCCTGGATCACAGATTGTGATCCAGATGCCCCGGCCCATTGCCCTCGGGGTCGGCGAGCACGGTGACCGTGGCGGCGTTGCCGTCGCGATCCCAGCCGGTGAGCAGGAGGACCGGGAGTGCCCGGCCCTCCATTTCCTCCCAGACGATGGCCGTGATCTGCCGGCCGACGAGCTTCGCGTAATGCTCGCACTCGATCTGCGTCGGGGCGCTCATGCCGCGATCCTACGGGTGCTGCGCTCGGCGGGTGGCGTGGTGGCGGGACGGGCGCGGCCCTTCGCCCAGGTGCGCAGGGCCGTCATGGATTCGCCCATCAGCTTGGAGAGCGGGACGAAATCCACCAGCACCTCGCCGATGGTCAGGTCCACGGGCTCCTGCTCCTGCTCGAACGCCCGGTAGAGGGCCTCGATGAAGACCTGCTCGATTTCGGAGCCGGTAAACGCCTCGGTGACCTTGGCCAACTGCCGGAGATCGAAGCTCAGCGCGTCGCGATTGAACTTTGCGATCTGGATCTCCCAGATGGCCTCGCGCTCCTCCCGGGTGGGGAGATCGACGAAGAACAGCTCGTCCCAGCGCCCCTTGCGGAGCATTTCGGGCGGAAGCTGGCTGACGTCATTCGCCGTGGCGACGATGAACACCGGCGAGCGCTTTTCCTGCATCCAGGAAATGAACGAGCCGAAGACCCGCGAGGAGGTGCCGCCATCGGTGGAACCCGAACTGCGGCTGCCGGCGAATCCCTTTTCCAGTTCATCAATCCAAAGCACGCACGGGGCGATGGCCTCGGCGGTTTGGATCACGGCGCGGAGGTTGGACTCCGATTGTCCGACCAGCCCGGCGAAGATGCGCCCGGCATCCAAGCGGAGCAGCGGGACGCCGAACACGCTGGCCGTGGCTTTCGCGGTCAGGGATTTGCCGCAACCGGGGATGCCGAGCATGAGCACGCCCTTGGGCATCGGGAGTCCGTATTCCTTGGCCCGCGGTGTGAACGCCTCGCGGCGCTTGAGCAGCCAGTCCTTGAGTAGGTCGAGACCGCCGATCGATGCCAACGATTCGCCGGTTTCAATGAGTTCGAGGAGGCCGTTCTTCTTCACCGCCTGCGCTTTCTCGCGGGCGATGACGGCGGGGTTCAGGTCGCCGGTTTCGACTACCGAGAGCGCGAAGGCATCCTCGGCTTCGGTGGTGGTGAGGCCGCGGGCGGCATCGATGAGCGCGGCGGCGGATTCCGGTGACGGACGCTTCTTGCCGGTCGATTTGAGGATGCCGCTCAAGACTTCGCCCAGGGCTTCCGCACCGGGCAACGTGAAGTCCACGACGATGAACTCGCGCTCCAGTTCCGGCGGGAGCCGGAGCCGGCAGCCGAGCACCGCGAGGGTGTGGCCCTTGGTTTTACCAACGCGGAGCTGATCCTTGAGCTGGCGGAGCAGCAGCGGATTCGGGTCGTCGAGGAAGACATGGTAATCGCGCAGGAGCACGATGCTGTCGTCGGGCAGTTCGGCGAGGAGGCCGAGCACCTCCATGGGGTCCTGGGCACCACGGGCGGTGCCGTCGGCGGTGTCGATGAGGCCGGTGGTGGCCGACCAGGCGTAGAGCCGATGCTGGAGGCTGGCGGCGATGGCCTTGAGTTCGGCTTCGACGCGCTGTTCCTCGTGCGAGACGAGGTAGAGGCCGGCGTAGCCGGCGCGGATGTAATGGGTGATCTTTTCACGCATGGGATGGTGTTCCTTTCGTTTGCTATGAATTGAAATGCCGGTGCTCCCACGCGAGGCACTCGTCGCGGGAGGGATGGGTGTGAAGGAGCGCGCCACCGGCGTCGCGCACCTCCCATTGCTGGGTCGTTTCATTGAACTCGATCGTAGTGGCCCGCCGGATGGTGAGCCGCCCGATCGATCCCAGTTCGATCGCCTCGGTATAGAGGCCGTGACCCTCGCCATTTGGCATGAAGGTCAGGACGTGCGGCGTCATGATCCGAGTTTCTGGACGTGAGCCGTGGTGCCGCGCTGATGGTATTCGGGCTTCTTCTGCTTCGGCCCGGCGACTCCGAGCGCCTCCTCCAGGAAGCGCGTGGCCTTCTCGCAATCGGCGCCCTTGAACCCCACGGCGTCGATGAGGATGTCTCCCCGGGGAGACACGGTGACTTCGATGGAGCGTTTCATCACACACCTCCAATCGTGAGTTTGATCGAGCCGTCCTTCTGCGCCTTGCGCTGGACGAAGTGGCCGCGTTTGCGGGCCTCAATCGTGGTTTTGTGGATCCCGTAGAGCTGGAGCAGGCGGCCGAATTTGGCGCCCACCTCCTTTTCGACGTGGCCCTCCCACCAGTCGGTGGTCAGGCCGTAGGAGCCGTCGGGGGTTTTGTTGAGGGCGATGTCGTAGGGGCCTTTGAGCCGGATGACGTAATCGCCCTTGAGTTTGTTGTTCGCGTAGCCGCGAGCGTTGGTTTTTTCGTGCAGGGTGACCCCGAGTTCGCCGAGCGCGGCGCGCAGGGCATCGAGGTCGCGGACCTGCGTTTGGATGGTCGTGAAGTGACTCATTGGTTTTCCTTTCGTGGTTTCAGGTTTGGATTTTCCGTCGGCCCATTTGTCCGAATTGACCGAGCGGGGCGATGGCCGGGCGTGCCGGCTTCATGGCGGCGATGGGTGCCGGGGCGTGCGAATCGTGCATGCTCAGGCATTCGCGGTCGGCGGTGCCCATGAGGACGGAGCGGGTGTGCTTGCAACTGCGCGAGCCATCGGCGGCGACACGCCGGCACCAGCCGGGACACTCGCAGCTCGTCGTCCCGTCGGCGTAGAGCAGCGTCTGGTAACGTCCGCCTCCCGAGGAGGAGGCGAACGTCCAGCATTTGGCAATGGCAGCGCCGCTCATGCCGCGAGATGGAAGCGGCGACGTCCCATCTGGCCGAATTGCTCCACGAGTTCCGTGGCATCGGCCCGGGCCAGTTCGCGGGCTTTGCCGGCCAGCGCACTCAGGCCGCTGCGAAGCTTGCGCTGCGCATGGGCGCTGTCGCGGTACTCCGCCGCCGTGCGGTTGAGCAGCTCGCCGCGGACCTTGTCCAACTGCGCCGCCATCTCGGCATCGTTGGCGAAGTTCATCTGCTGGAACTGGTCAATAAAGCGGGTCAGCCGGTTGAGCGTTTTCTGATGCACGCCGTCGGTCTTCCCGTCGCTGATGCTTTGGAGCATTTCCTCGCACAGCGTCGCGGTCTGCTCGCGCAACGATGCCACGCATTCCGCGACGAAGTTCTCCACGTCGCCGCGGATCTTCACCCCGGCTTGCTGCGCGGCCTGCTGCCGGGCGGCCACGATCTGCTGCTGTTCGGCCAGCGTGATGAGATCGGCGGTGATCCCGTCGGGCACCGCGATTTGAAACAGCGTGGTGTCGAAACCGAAGTGCTTTTCCAGCGCGAGCGGGAAGGCACTGGCGATGGTGGCGACAAGCTGCGCCGGGTCAGTCACGAGCTTCTCCGCCACGGTCTGCCATTCTTCCATGGCGCTCCGGCGATGCCGCTCGTAGTGCGCGACGAAGTCATCCTTCGCGAGCCAGAACTCGGCATCGAGGACACGCAGCTTTTCGGTGATGTCGGCCAGGCGGGCATTGGGCAGGAAATGGCCGAGCCCGTTGAGGAACGGGAACGTGTTGGTGTCGATGAGCGCATGGGCGCGGCCTTCGATGAGCGCCAGGTCAGCCGTGGCGGATTTGGGCAGGAGCCGTTTGTGGCCAAGGCTGATGAGCCGGTCGGACACGTCGTCGGCTTTCA
Source organism: Chthoniobacter sp. (assembly GCA_043728655.1). Taxonomy (GTDB): domain Bacteria; phylum Verrucomicrobiota; class Verrucomicrobiia; order Chthoniobacterales; family Chthoniobacteraceae; genus Chthoniobacter. Next base: position 4,324 of record JAYTML010000106.1, read on the forward strand.
GCCCGAGATCCTCGGGCCGGAGTTTTTTGCAGCCGCGCCAGTAGCGCACGCTGACGTTGATGAGCACGCCCTCACGGGTGAGGACGTCGAGCAGGTTGTTCATTGGGTTTTGTTCCTTTCTTATTTGTGCGCGGGCGAATGCCGACGCGGGTTGATGTTGCGGGTTTTGCGAAGGGCACTGCGGACGGCATGGAGCGTCGCGGGGCAGCCTTCGCGGGCGTGGTGGTAGCGGACGGCGGACTCGGCCAGTTCCAGGGCCGCAGTTGCGTCCGGGAGGACGTTGACGGCGTGGACGAGGAGGGCGGCCGTGGATTCGCTTTCGAGCGAGCAGAGGAATCCGGATTCGTCGTGGATTTCCCAGAGCCCGGTTCCCTCGTTGGGTTTGACGCGCAGCTTCATGGGGTCGGCGACCCTTTCGTTGCCGCTTTCTGCAACCGGGCGATCTGACGGTGCAGCCACTCTCCGGTGCTGATGGTTTTGATTTTCCGCGCGGTGATGAGCGCGGCCCCTCCGCCGAAGGCATCCACGCGCGGCTTGGAGCAGTCGTTCGACCACTCCAGACTGACGCATCCCGTGGGATCGAAGCGTTCCAGAAGATGCTGGATGAAGGCGCAGACGGCATCGATGCCGCCATTGCTGGAATGAAGCCACAGTCCCCAGCCGTTGGACGGGTGATTGGGCACCGTTTCGAACTGCCAGTCATCCACAACATCTTTCAAGGACGCCGGGAAGTCGTCGGGCATGGCCTCGTCGCCCATGTGGATGTAGAACGCCCGCTGCGCGAGGTCGTCGGCGTATTGCTGCGCTTCCGCCGTGGGCAGTGTCAGCATCATGCTGAAGTTGGTGAAGTAATCGGCCATGCGGAGATTCCTTTCGTTGGTTGAGCGCCAGTCGAATGACCGGCGCAGGGTTGATGATCCTGAACGGGCGCTGCGCCTTTTAACGAAGCCGGGCCGGACAGGCTTGCGCCCATCCGACCCGGTCAACGTGTGCGGCCTTCGCGGTTCTACTTGCGGGGCTAGATGCGGACGCTCTGGAGCGAGCGGAGGGTCTGCCGCACGGACTGAACTTCTTTGTCGCTGGCCTTGCTCTCGCGCTGCGCCGCTTTGAGCGACTCGGCGAGTTTGTTGAGGCCGGCGATGGCGTTGCGGAAATCCCCGCGGACGATTTCGATCTGCGCGAGGGCAGTTTCGAGCGCGGGCTTTTCCGGCGGCGTGGCCGCGTTGGTGTTGGTTTTTTCGGGCATGGTTTTCCTTTCGGGTTGTTCCGGAGCCGTTGGCTCCTTCTTTTCCTGCGGCTCGTTTTGGGCCGCCGGAGTCGCTGTTGGTTGTGGTGCCGGAGCCGGCGCGGGATTGGGCCGCGTGGGCATGACGATCATCTGCCGTCCGCCATTGCTGAAACGCAGCGGCGAGAGTTGGTCGATGGTCTCGACGCGCGTGAGGCCGAACTGCAGCGCCTTGGTGAGCAGGTTCCGGTTGAGGAAGATCCGCATGTCTTTGCCCTTGGCTTTCACGCCCGCCACTTCGATGCGAGTCCAGTCATCGGCACCGGGCGACCGGCCCAGGATAGCGAGCTTGCCCCTGCTCGACTCGAGCCCGATGGCGTAGTTCACGGTATCATCGCAGGGCATGCGCCCGACGGTCTGGAGGATTTCCTCCACACCGCTTTCCAAGTCGATGCTCGTGGCGTAACTGCCCGCACCCGGCGCGACCTGCCGCCAGTTGGGATAGTTGCCTTCGATCTGGCGGCTGATGAAGCGCCAGCGCCGGCTGCTGATCTGGAACGGCGCGGCGGCGTCCTTGTGTTCCGGGACGCCGACCTTGAGCTGCCACTCGCCGTCGGTGCTGAACTGCTTCCATTCCAGAAACCGGTGACCCGGAATGAGGAGGGATTTCTCCAGCGGCAGGGTGAATGAGTTGCTGCTGTAGAGATGCCGGCCGTCGGTGCCGACGACGTAGTTGGCCTCGGCTTTCGACACGTCGATGTAGGCGCCATTGAGGATGATCCTCGTCTCATCGGTGCTCGCGCATTCGAGAGCCTCGTGGATCGAAGCCCGCAAGGAATCAGGCAGCGCGATGGCGTCGCCTTTGATCCGCGGGATCTCCGGAAATTCCTCGACCGGCAGCGATTCGACTTTGGTTTCCACGAACTGCTGGCCGATGCGGTATTTGATCGCGGCGGTGGTGGCGCCGGTGCGCTCGACGAGGATCTCCTCGCCGTTGCCGCAAGCCTTGCAGGTCTTGAGCAGTTCGTCGTAGGGGACGAGGAGCGCGGCGGGTTCGCCGGCGCCGGGCTGTTCCAGGCGGACGGTGACGTGATGATCGAGGTCGGTGCCGGTGAGGGCGATCCAGCCGTCTTTGGTGCGTTCGATCTTGATATTGCCGAGCACGAGCAGAGTGCAGCGCTTGGCGATGACTTTGCCGAGGCCGGCGAGGGCGGGTTTGAGTTCCGCGATTGGGAGAGCGAATTGGCTCATGGGTTTTTCCTTTCGTTGGTTGAAAGCGAAACGGCCCGTCCGCCGGTGAGGGCAGACAGGCCGTTTTCGCTTCGGTGGTTTTGGTGGTGGTTCGGGCTATTCCTTGGTGGCGTAAATGTGCCCCAAGGCGTCGTAGTAGCGCCCGGTGTCGCAGAGCGCGCAGGGATCCTCCGGGAAGAGGGTCTTGATCAGTTTCTGATAGGCGAGGGCCTTGGCTTTGTTGCCGAAGCCCCGGTCGTAGTAACCTTCGGCCACCGCCTTTTCTGCTGGCATGATGCGCCAGCGGAACAGGTTCCTGTATCGGTGCAGCGGGCGCGGTTCCTGAGCGGCGAATGGACTGCTCATGTGATGGTCTTTCCTTTCGAGGGCAGCCGTTGCACGTAGGAGCGGATGAACTCTTTCAAGTGCGCTTCGGCCTTGAGGAAGAACTGACCGCCCACACGGCTGAATTTGTGCGTGCGATGAGCGGCGACCGTGAGGGCGAAGTCTTTGACGTGCTTGCGGCTGATGAGCCTCGTTTTGATACCCGCGCTCATGCTGCGGTCTCCACGGGCTCGGCGCGGTATTTGAGCTGCGCCGTGGTGCATTCCTCCCCGGTGATGTCGTCGCGGGGGCCGAGATAGACCGGCTGGAAGATCGCGCCGGATTCCCGGAAGGCGTAGAGGTAGCGGCATTCCACGACCTGTCCCGCAGCCGGAACTTCGTGATTCGGCTGAATGCTCACGTTGCCCGCAGCCTTGATCTTGTCGCCGTCGAAGAGCAGCAGCGAGACGCTGCG
>JAYTML010000107.1:0-5555 GCA_043728655.1 Chthoniobacter sp.
CGGCGCTGCTTGCCCTCCTTGTCGGTGTAGGGAATGCGGAAATCGAGGAAGGCATTTTTCACCCACGCGAGGACGTGTCCCTCCGGCACGAGGTCGTCGAGTGTCTTGGCGGCGCGGCCTTCCCAGCCGCTGTCGAGGACGACGGCGTTCACGTGGCTGTGCTGGGTCGGGTAGGTTTCGCGCGAGGTCTGGCCGCGGACGAACTGGGTGGAGCCGGTGGGGTTGTAGTAGTTCAGGATCGGGCGGATGCGCTGCTCGGCGTCGGCGCTGCGCTGGATGTAACGAGCGAGGTGGGCGACGGCTTCCGCGGTGTCGCGATAGGCGAGGAGTTTCTTCCACTGCGGATCGCGGCCGATGACGCGGACCTTGGTGTGATACCACTCGGTGACGATCTGCCGCAGCTCGAGGAAACGCTGGAATTCGGGGTTGCGGTGTTCGTCGGAGAAGTGATCGCGGAGCAGGGCTCGCGAGATGTCGTAGATGATCGTGGAGTCGCGGAGGGCGAGCACGTCGTCGATCGAAAGCTCCTTTTCCTCGCCGGAAAATGCGGTGCCGAGCGTGGTGTGCAGTGGGATCTTCGAGGCGTCGAACTTGAACTCGCCATTGCCGGAGAAGTCCCAGGTGAGCGGGCCGTCGGGGTATTCGAGCCGGTAGCCATCGACGTTTGGGAAGACGATCTCCAGCGCGGCGCGCTCGGGCAGCGCGTGGATGCGGGTGAGATCGACCGGCGGCTCAATGACGGACTGGCCGCCTTTGAAGAGCTTGAAAGGGACGCCGATGATGTGGGCGTATTCGGGCGGAAACTTCCAGAGCACGCCCTGCTTGCGCCGCGACCCGGCGGGGAGTTCTTCGCCGGTGGCTTCGTCGTAGGGCCGAAGCTGGTAACTGCGCCGGCGGAGCGCGCGACCGGCGACTTGTTCGCAAAGGAGCTGGGAGCCGAATTTCCGGATGCCGACGATGTGGGTAACAGTATTCGCATCCCAGCCCTCCGTGAGCATGGAAACGGAGACGACGCAGCGCAGATGGGCGCCGAGCGAACCGCGCTGGCCGACGGTATTGACGACCTGCCGGAGGATTTCCGCGTCGGTGATTTCCTCCGCGGCCGCCGCACCGTGGACGCGGGCGTATTCACGTTTGAAGATCTCGATCTCGGGGGCGAAGACGCGGCGGAAGCCTTCGTCGATCTGGCCGGAGTTTTCGAGCGCGTCGCTGTCGATGAGCAGCGTCGGCGGCTTGGCGCGCGGCTGGAGGGAGGCGGGGTCGTAGTTCGAGAAAAGATCGAACTGGCCAGCGCGAGCCTGCGCCGGCGCGCCTTCCGCGGCGGCCGGGATTTCGTAACCGGCGAGGTATTTATAGACCTCTTTGGATACAGAGGTGTTGTTGCAGACGACGATGAAGACCGGCGGGGTGTCGCTGAGTTCCAACTGCACGGTGCCGGTGCCGAGCGACTTCGTGCGATGGCGGAAATCCTCCTCGTAGTGCGCGTAGAATTTCCTGAGCGCGATCTTCAGCGTTTCCGGCAGCACCGGCGGCGCCTCGGTGAGCGTCTCATTGTTCTCCTTCGCGCGGGAGCGGGTCTTCTTTTGCCCGGCCTTGGGCAACTCGTTGCGGACGTGCTCGTAGAGGTTGCGCAGCACCGGCATTTCCAACTCCTGCGTGTCGTCCCATGTCGGCAGGAACGGAATCTTCACCAGCCCGGATTCGATCGCCTCGATGAGGCCGAAGTCGGAGACGATCCACGGAAAGAGTGTGTAAGGTTCGTAGCCGGAGCCAGTGAGGAAATAGGGCGTGGCGCTCAGGTCGTAGATCGCGCGCACCTTGTAACGCTGCGCGATCTGCCGCACTCCGCTGAACCACACCGCGGCGCGGGCGTTCTCCTCCTTCGCGTCCTCGCCCTCGGCTTTGCGCGAATCGTCGCGCGGCAGGTAGCAGTGGTGCGCCTCGTCATTCAGCACGAGGAGCCGCGATCCCGGCCGGAAACCGCGGAGCAGCCTCCCGAGCATCTGCGCGTAGTCCTCGCGGGCCTCCTGCTTCTGGCCGTCCGCGCCGATCTTGCCGTCGAAGGGCGAGCGTTTGTTGCCCTGCAACGTCTTTGGCTCAAACGCGTGGAAGTTGGTGATGACGAGGCGGCTGTTCAACTCATGCAGGCTGCGCCGCCACGCACGCGGGATGAGATGCCTCTGATGGTAATAATCCTCCGCTGCGATGCCGTCGCGCCGATCCACGCGCAGCACGGCGAGCCGGTCGCGGATGGTGATACCGGGCGCGATGACGAGGAAGTTGTCCGCAAAACGCGGGTCGTGGCCATACTCGCGGCGATTGAAAAAATGGTAGGCGATGAGCGCCGCCATGACCACGGTCTTGCCCGCGCCGGTGGCCATCTTGAAAGCAAAGCGTGGCAACGACTCCTGCAACGCCTGCGCCTTCTCCAACTCGCGTAGCAGGAAATTCCCCGCATTGGATTTCTCCGCGACTTCATTCAGCCAGATCGCGGTTTCGATGGCTTCCTGCTGGGCGAAGAAAAGTTGCTGGATCGCTTCGCGCTCCTCGTTGCCAAACCAAAACGCGAGCAGCTCGCGCGTGATGCGGGTGGTCTGCGGCCAGCCATCGTTCCGCCAGCGCCCGACCTCAACGCGCAGACGATTGACGGGCAGTGGGAGGTAGTCGTCTGCCAGTTCCTGCACGGTCAGCAAATCGCCCTGCTCCTGCCGCACCGGGATGCTTTGCAACTGCCCGGTGAAAGGCCGGCGCCCCGACTTGACGGAGTCGTAGTTCAACTCCCCGCCCGGACTGGTCGCATAGTGCCGGCGCGGCTCCGTGTAGGGGTTGTTGAGGATGGGATTGGCGCTGCTCATCGGGTCACGGCGAAATCCAAAGCAAATGTGTCGCCGGGTCGAGTTTGTCACAATCAGTGACCTTCACGACACTTTCCGCGAGATTCCGTTCCTCAATCTCGGAAGTTCGGCGGTGGTGGTCCACGAGGCCCCATCCTCGGCGAGCCAAGCCATCGGCCGCCCAGATGCGCGACTTACGGCGCGGCGTCGGGGATGCCGCGCGAGGCGGCGATGGTGGCGATCCCGGTGAGCAGTTTGCGGACATTGAAGCCGGACGCGACGAACGACTGGCGCAGCATTTCCAGCGTGTCCGGGCCGTACACATTGACGGCTTGCTTTGCCGTATGGTGGAAAAGCTGGTGGATGAATGCGCGGTGGCCGTCCGGACTTTCGGCGGCGAATTTCACAAGGTCGCGTGCGCCAGTGAGGCGGATGGTCTGGCCCTCGTCGGTGGCGAAATCACTCACGGGATCGATCGGCCGGTCATTTTCCCTGGTGCGCCAGCGCCCGATGGCATCGTAATTCTCCAAGCTGAAGCCGAGCGGATTGATGGCGGCGTGGCAGCCCATGCAGGAGTTGTTTTTCGTCAGCTCCGTGACCTTCTCGCGCATGGTCAGGTGGGCGTCGAATTTCGCGTCCTCGAACGCGACCGCCTCTGGCGGCGGCCTGAGCGTCATGCCCACGATGGTGCGCGTGAGGAAGACGCCGCGATGGATCGGCGACGTCTGCGTGCTGGAGGCAAACGCTGCGAGCAGATACGGGTGGGTGACGACACCCGCCCGCTCCTTCGGATCGAATGCCACGCGCTGAAACTCATCACCGCTCACGCTCTTGCCGTAGAGCTTTGCGAGGCGCTCGTTGAGGAAGAGGTAATCGGCCTGGAGCAGCTCCCGGTAGTCCGAACGCTCGCTCCACACCACCTGATCGAGGAAAAGTCCGAGCGAGGTGCGCAGGTCCGCGAGCACCGCGGTGTCGAAATCCGGAAACGCCTTTGGATCCTTCGAGATCGCTTCGGCGCGCTCGAGTTCCAGCCAGTGGTGGAAAAAGCCGCGCAGCTTTGTCTTCGTCCGCGCATCGGCGAGCATGCGTCCGGCTTGCGCGGCGATCTCGTCGCGGGTCCGCAGCTTTCCCTCCTCGGCGGCGCGCAGGAGCGTCTGGTCGGGGATCGAATCCCAGAGATTCAGGGCGAGGCGGGCGGCGATCTCGTAGGCGTCCGGCTCACCGGCATTCGGCAGGTCGGGGTAAAGGAACCGCGGCGACTTGAGCGTGAAAAGGATCACGCGCCGGACGGCGATCTCGGGCCTTTGCGCCGTCTGAAAATGCCGCTCGATATAGTGCTGGTGGTCCTCCTCGCTCAACGGGCGCCGGAAGGCCGCCTCGGCAAAGCGCCGCGCAAACAGCTTCGCCTTCGCGACGCGATCCGGCGCGTTCGCCTTTGCGCCGCTGAGTTCCTCCAGGTGCGCGTCCACATGCTCCGCCACGCTGAGCGCCGCCGCGGTCGTCGCCCGGTCCCACTCCTTTGAAACCCCGGTGCCGCGCTCATAGCCGACGCTGCGATCATCGGCGGGGAATGCCGTCGTCACGACGAATGTCTCGCGCAGGCGATCTGGCGACAGGCCGTGCCGGGGAATGGTGCCGGCGACGCCGTGCGGCGGTTTCCAGAGCAGTTGGACCGAGGCGGTCTTCTCCTTGAGTTTGAAAAACTCGAGCACCAGCGGATAGGAGCGCCCGCCGAGCAGGAAGAGGCTCCGCTTTTCCTCGCGGACATCCGGACCGCTGCTTACCCACGCGTCGATGAGCAGCGACTTGGTGTCATTGACCCAAAGCCGGACGCCGTTCTCGCTTTTCACGATGAATTCGTATGTCCCGGTCTCCTCGGCGAAGACGGAGCCTTCCCATCGGACGGAGAATTCGTCGGCGAGCATCTTCTCGGGATCGGGGCTCGCGGCGCCGAAGCGAAAATCCACATTCGCGTCCAGACGCTCAAACTTCACCTTCTCGGGATCCTTCTTTTTCCCGTCGGCTTTCTTCTCCGGCTTGCTCTCGGCGGGCGTCGCCTCATCCGCCGGGGGCTCGGGCAGGGGCTTCTCGATCGCCAGGCCGCTGTAGCGCGCCTTCAGGCCACGCTCGGTGCCGGGCGGTTTGTCGAATCCGGGGCGAAACCGGCCGACAAGATCCGCCACGGACGTGCGGTACTGCGCGATGGTGAGGCGGGCGAGATCGAACTCCGGCGGGCGGAGCCGAGCCTGCGCCTTGGGCGAGTAGAAGGCGTCGAAAATATATGCGGCCACCTGCTTTGCATCCTCGCCCACGCACGCGCCGACATCGTCGTCCGGCATCGTCCGCGCGATCCGCTTGGCGAGACCCTCCGCCGAACGATTGCCGTGGAGAGGTTCATCGTATTTGTCCTTCACTCCCTCGCCATTCTTCCCGTGGCACTCGATGCAGAGCTTCGCATAGATCGCCGCGCCGGGATGCTCGGGCACTTCGGCGAGGAGCGGCAGGGCGGAGCCGAAACCCACGCACGCCACGATCGCGGAAAGCCCCTGGCGGATCCGGTGAGGGGCGGAGCGAAGTTTAAGCGTCACGGTTTCAAAGTGCATGGCGGCGGCCGGCAGGCAACCCAAGCGTCAACCCCGCACCGGGCATTCCCTTTGCCCCTTGATCTCAAAAACCCAGGGCGGGCCGCACGGCCTTCAAGTCCTCATCATCCAGAGCCAG
>JAYTML010000108.1:0-4338 GCA_043728655.1 Chthoniobacter sp.
GGCGAATCCCCCGCCGACTGGCGCACCTCCATCTACTACCGCTACTACCACGATCCCGGTCATCACAATACCGCCGCGCATCTCGGCGTCCGCACCGCCACGCACAAGCTCATCTATTACTGGAAAAAGGACGCCTACGAGATGTTCGACCTCACCACGGATCCGACCGAGCAGCACAACCTGCTCTACTCCGAGGACGAGGCGAAAAAGCCGGAGGTCGCGAAGCGCTTTGGCGAGCTGAAAGCCGAGATCGCCCGCCTGCAGAAGGAGTACAAGGACGACGGCCAGTACGCCGATCCCGCCACGTGGCCAAAAGGCAGCGCCGACGGCCCCTTCGATGACAAAAAGCCGCTGGGCGTGAAAACTGTCGCCGAAGCCATGGCCGCGTCGAAACCGTAGGGCCGGCCCTCAGCTTCCCTTTCAGTCGAAGATGATCTGCCCGCCGCCCCGGAACCCCGCGCCAGTCGCCGGAGCCGCCGCCGGTTTCTCGTCGCCCTTTGCTGGTGCCTGCGCGGACGCCGCCGCAAAGACGATCTCCTGCACCGCGCTCATCGGAAACGTGACCTCCCCGGCCACCGCCGTCTGGCAGACCACGCGGTCCTTTTCGATCCGGTAGGCCGTCGCCGTGAAAACGCTGCGGTCGGCGAGCCGGAAGCGCACGCCGCTCGCGGGCTCCGCCGGCCCGGCGCCGAAGTCCACGCTCACCAGCCGCTTGAGCGGCAGGTCGAGCACGCCCACCTCGGATTCGAGCTGGAGCGCCTCGCCCGTGGCCGTGCCGACCGTTCCCAGCGCCTCGTCGCCATTGGCGAGCAGCACGCTATCCGGCGGCACCGGGCCCGCGGGCGCGGTCCCCGGCACCTGCCCGTTCCACGGTGCGATCCAGAGATTGGCGAAACTGCCGTCCATGTTCTGCTGCGGCATCAGCCCGAGACCGCGCCCGAGATTGCGCGGCGGAGCGCCCACCTTCGGCCCGAAATTCCCCACCACCACTCCGTCCACGAGGATCGTCACGCGCCCCGTCGGCCGGTCGGCGAGCACGCGGATGCGATGGACCGGCGCGTCGGCCTTCACCTTGTTTCCAAACTGGATCTGCTGCTGCTGCACCGCCACGCGCCCGCGCTGCTGCCCGCCCGTGTCGTAGATGAACATTCCGGCCGGATGGAGCTGCATCATGTAGCCAGGCAGGTCCGGCTCGGAGAAAAGATACGCCGAGAAAAAGAACTGATTTTTCCTGCCGATGGCGTCGAAGCTGAAGTCCACGCGCTGCGGCATCCCCTCGACGAGCTGGCCGAGATTGAAGTTGCCGGTGCTGTTGCTTTGCGTGCGGTTCGGCGTCGCGCGCTTCACCGAAAACGCCCCGTCGAAATACGTCCACCGGGCCGGCGCGGTCTTCCTCTCGGCCGCCCGCTTGTTGCGCGCCTCCACACTATCGCGGTTCAGCTCCAGCCCGGCCTCCCACGTCTCGCGCTCCCACGCGCCGTCGAGCACGGGGAGTTTCCCTTCGTTTGAAAAGTAAAGCGCCTGCACCCGGTCGCGCGCGATCGCCAGCCGGCCCGCCGCGCCGTTCTCCAGCGTCAGGCTTTCCTTGTCCAGCGACGCGAGGTCGCCCGCCACGAAGTCGCCATTCCGGCAGCGCGCCAGCACGCCCACCTTCCCCGCCGGGCGCTCGCCGCGCGGCGCGATCAGCACGCCGGCCATGCGCCCCGTCTCCATCTCCACCGGCGGCTTCTCCGGCGCGGCCAGCCAGCGCAGCTTCTGCCCGCTCGCGGAGGCCTCCAGCGTGCCGCGGAGCTGGTCGCCGTTTTTGAAAACGATCATGTCCGCCACCTTCCCCGGCACCGGCGCGAGATGCGAAAACTCGATCCCGCGCAACGCCGCCACCGGCAGCGCCAGCTCGCCGGCGAAGTTCGTCCGCAGCCGCATCTTCCCGTCGCGAAAGCCCAGCGCCGCCACGTCGAATTCCCCGCGCTGCGCCAGCCGCACCCGCGCCACCGGCGGATCCTCCTCCGGCGGATTCTCCGGCCTCGCAAAACGCAGCAGCGCGATCTGCTCCCGCGCGACCAGCGCGCCGCCGAGCTTCACCTTGTCTCCGGTCAGGCTCTCGATGCGCCCATCCTTCGTCTCGCCGCCCGCGAGCACCGCCTGGTCCGTCTTTGGCCGCACGCCCTCCAGCGCGTCGTCCACCGGGACATATCCGTCCCACGGCGTCACGCGGACTTTCGACAGCGACTGCTCAGAGTTCGAGCTCCACGCCATCGGCTGAAAGCTGAAGCCGCCGCGGTTTTCGCCCGCCTTTCCCTTCCCGAGATTCCAGTCCGCGACCTTCCGGCCGTCGATGAAAACCACCAGCCGCCCGGCCGGCCGGTTTTCAAAGATCCGCCAGCGCGTCGGCTTCCGCTTCGCCGGCGTGCCGTCCACGTTCTTCGGCAGCGCCGGCAGGATTTTGGAAAGGTCCACCTGCTCCTGTTTCATGTCGTCGCCGCGCTGCGACCAGAGCTGGAGATTCGTGTCATTGATCATCAGCCGCACCATCCCGGGGCCGAAGCCGCGCGCCGCCGCCTCGGTGCCGTGCAGCAGCACGGCAAACGCGCGGAAACTCGCCCCCTGGTCGAACTCAAACTGGTACTCGACCTGGTCCGGCAGAGCGTCGAAGAGCCGCCCGATCACCGACGGCTGCGAGGCGCGCAGCGCGCCGTCGCGATACGTCCACGCGCCATTGGACACCCAGCCCGAGAGGTCGCGCGGGCCGTCGTAGCATTCCGCCGCGGCGCTCTTGGAAAAGTGAATCCACTCGACGTGCGAGCGGTCCACGGCCAGCGCCGTCCCGTCGCCCAGCCGGAGCTGGATCTGCCCATCGCGCAGCCCTGTCACGTCCGCCGCCAGCCAGTCGCCGCCCGTCAGCTTCACCGTCGCCCGCGCTTTCACGTCCACCTTCGCCCTGGTCGTGAATTCCCAGTTGCTGACCTGCGAAAGCGGAAAGGTGATCGGCGCCGAGGTGTCCACGCCCCGCCAGACGATCTCCTTTTTCGCGCTGTCCAGGCCCTCGATCGTTCCGTGGAGCTGGCTGCCGTCCGCAAATTCCAGCGCCTGCGCCGCCGCCGGATTCGCGGCCTCTTTTTCGTCACCGCCCGCCTTCACCGCCCCGAGTTGCACGCCCTGGGCATTGATGATGACCCTTCCGTTGATCTGAAGCTGCGCCTCGCACGGCATCGCCGCGAGCAGCCAGGCCAGCGCGCATCCGCGGAACAGGGCGGGAGATGGGGTCCGGGTTTTCATCGTTCGTAGATCGGCAGGTAGCGGTAGGTCAGCGCGATCGAGAGCAGCCCCAGCCCGGTCGAGATCCCGCTGCCCAGCCCGCCGTCCCAGCTCCCGTCGTCATTCTGCGCCGCAGTGAGGTCTTTCACCCGCTTCTCGTTCCACTTTTCCCAGACCTTCACGTCGCTCTGAAAGAACGCCTGCGCCGCGTAGTACTCGTAGTAAAACGGGTAGCTCCCGCCCGTCTGCTCGTCGCCGTCCTTCAGCGACTTGTACGCCTTCGTAAAGGTCGGCTGATCCTTCTTCCGCGCATACGCGAAGGCCGCCACGCCGATCGCCGTGGTCGAGCCGCCGTGAGAGCCGGATCCCGGCAGGTAGCCGATCCCGCCGCCCGTCGGGCTCTGGCAGTCGGAGTAAAACTTCAGCGCCCCGTCGATCGCGTTGTCCGGCACGCGCAGCCCCGCATTGCGCGCGGCGATGAGCGCCACAAAGCACGCGCCGCTCACCGTCGAGTCCGCGTCCTGCGCGTCCGGCGTGTAGCGCCACGCCTTGAATTTGTTCTTCTCCTGCGATGTCAGGATCAGGTCGATCGCCTTCTTGAGCGCCGGCGCGATCCGCTCATCCGCCACCGCGCCATACGCCTCCGCCAGCGCCAGCGAGGCGAAGCCGTGGTTGTACATCGAGCTGCCGATGTAGCCCGTCTTCTCGTCCGCGCTCTTGAGCAGATGATCCAGGCAGCGCTTGATCGTCTTCGCATACGGCCCGTGGTTCGGGTCGTCGCCGTGCGCGAACATCGCCAGCATCGCCAGCGCCGCCGTCGCCGGCTCGTTGCCGTAGTTGCCCGGAAACGTGCCCTCCGCCGTCTGCGCCTTCACAAGAAACTCCAGCCCGCGCTCATAGATCCGCTCCACCTCCGGCGGCACCTGCGTCCCGCGATAGACATTCAGATCCTGCGCCCGGAGCGGCGCGGTCATCGTCAGGAAAATGGCGAGCGCCGGAACGAGCAGAGCAGCCGGCGTAAGGACAGGCGTGGTTTTCATGGAAAAATGGGGGCGGGGGAATGCGACGGGGATCATGGGTTCT
>JAYTML010000109.1:0-6342 GCA_043728655.1 Chthoniobacter sp.
ATGGGATTCACGCCGGAGTTCACGGTCGGCGTGTGGGTGGGAAACTTTGACGGCTCGCCGATGCGGGAGGTCTCCGGAGTGACGGGGGCTGCGCCGATCATGCATGCGGTTTTTGAGCGGCTGCATTCGCGGTTCGGAACGTCGTGGTATGCGCAGCCGGAGGGGATCGTGGAGCGCGAGGTGCATCCGCTGACGGGGAAACTGCTGGCGGAGACGCGGCCCGATTCGGTGCGGGAGAGATTCCTCCGCGACCGGCTGCCGCCGCAGGAATCGCCGGAGGACTACGATGCCGGCGGTCGGGCGAAGCTGGGCGTGGAATACCTGACGTGGAGCCAAAGCGCGGAGAATGCGCTGGCGGCGCGGGTGAGCGTGGCTTCCGCCGCGCCCGCGTTGCGGCTGGTTTCGCCGCTGCCCGGGACGACCTTTCTCGTCGATCCGGATCTGCCATCCAGCCGGCGCGTGCCGCTGGAGGCGGTCGGCGCGGCGCGGCTCGCGTGGGTGAGCGATTCGCTGGAGGTGGGCGAGCGGGACGGGCGCGCTTTCGCGCTGGCGAAAGAGGGAGAGCATCGGCTCACGGTGCGTGACGCGGCGACTGGACGGAGCGCCGAGACTTGGATCCGGGTGAAGTCGCTCTAGCTGACGGCTGCGGCAATTTGCAGCGGGCAGGCCCGCTGGGAATCAGCTGAAGGAGAGCTTCGTCACGCCGGCGGCGGCGGCGGCGTTGAGCACGTCGATGATGCGCTCATGGCGCGTCTCGGAGGTCGGGCGGATGATCACCGGATCGTCGCCACCGAACTGTTCCCGCGCGTTTTTCAACCACTCCTTGAGGGCGGGGAGATTCTTGTCGGCAGGCGTCCCAAAAGACTGCTTGTTCATCGTCACCTGGCCCTCAGCGGAGATGTCGATGATGATCGGCACTGGAGGGGTGGAACCCGGCGCAGCGGGAGCGCCGCTGGGGAGCGCGATGTTGAGTTCGTTCTCGGTGACCTGCTGGCCGGCGCTGGCCATGAAAAAGAGCATGAGCACAAACACGACATCGACCATCGGGGCGATTTGAAATCCCATGTCGCCATCTTCGGAGCCTACTGATCCACCCATAAGTTAGAGAAAAGTTTGAGGGTTTGGGGGTTAACGGTGTTGCCGGGACTATGGGGCGGGCGTGGGAGCCGCGCCATCGTCTTTATCCACGACGGAGAAGGTGACTTTGCCGACGCCGGCGGCACCGGCGACGACCATGACGGAGCGCAGGTAGTCGTAGCGGACGTTGCGGTCTGCGCGGATCAGGATGCGGGTTTCAGGATGAGCCTTCACCGCCGAGGTCAGAAGCCCGCCGATCTGATCGGCACGATCAAACACCTGCTCGGAGATTTCGATGCTGCCGATGTTGTTGATCGGATTCCAGAGGACGTTGACGAGCACCTCGCCGCTGGGCTTGGTCCTTTTTGCCGCGTCCTTGGCCACGGGCAGGATCACCCCTTCGCTGACCTGAAGGATTTCCGAGGTGCTGATCGACATGAAGAAGACGAGCAGCACGAGCAGAATGTCGATCATCGGCGCGATCTGAAACTCGGGGTCCTCCTCCGGGACCAGCCGGGTCTGCGCCTTCGCATTCTTCGCGTGTGTGGCGTGGTGGGCCATCGGGGAGAAATCAGGCCGACCAGTCGAGGGTCGCGCCGCAGTGCGGGCAGGGATTCACGCCGGGCGTGACCGCGCCATTGCAAACAGGGCAGGCGGTGGTGAGCGCCATCGAGACCTTGCGGGCGCCTGCACTGAAGCCGGACATGGGTGCACCTGCGTCGAAGTTTTCCCCGATCTGCACACCGGCCAGTTCGTCGTAGGGAATGTCGAGCAGCAGGTTGTTCACGATGTCATCCGCGTGGACGATGCACATCTGCGAGACATTGCGGAACACGTAGTAGGAGACGAACGCAGGAATGGCGATGAAGAGACCGCTGGCGGTCGCGAGGAGCACCTCGCCGATTTTGCCCGCGAGTGCTCCGGGGTTCTTCATGCCGCTGCTGCCCAGCACGGCGAAGGCACCCATCATTCCGATGACCGTCCCGAGCAGCCCGATCATGGGGCTGACGACCCCGATGACGGAAAGATAGCTGTTGCGCGTGCGAAGCACGGTGGCTTCGCGCAGTCCATGTTCGGCGACCGCGTCGCTGACCGCTTCCTTTCCCCGGCCGAGGCGGCTGAGGCCGGCTTTGAGCACGTTGGAGAGGTAGTTCTTGTTGGCGGCGCAAGTGGCCCACGCTTCCTGGTAATTCCCCGCGCCGATCGTCTGCTGGAGCGCCTGGATGAGCGGAGGCGGGGCCAGCTTGTCCTTTCTCATGGACATGGCGTTCTGGATGATGAGCGTGACCATCGTGACGGACGTGCCGATGATGCAAATCCAGATCAGCATGATCAGCGGGCCACCCTCCATGATGGTCTCGAGGACACTCTGCGCATGGGGTGCCTCGGCGGCTGCCTCTTCCTGAGCGAAGCCCATGGTGGTGCCGAGCGCGAGCACGGCGAGGAGGGTGGCGGGCAGAATGAAACGGCGGAGTGGGGCGGGGATCATGGTGGATTTAGGAAAGGGATGAGATTCAGGGAACGGTGACTTCCGGGTGCTGGCTGCGGAGGTTGTCGGCCCGCTCCTGAGCGGTGCCGACCGCGGCGCGATCATGATAGAACAAGGTGACGGTGCGCAAATAATCTTCGAGGGCGCCGGCAAAGTTTCCCTCGCTCTCCTTCACCTGGCCGCTGACGAGAAACGCCTGGCTGTAGGCCATGGCGTTCGAAGGGTTGACAGCCTTTTCCTTGAGCGCGGCCTCAGTGATGGGGGCGAGCTTCTGCTTCGCGAGGTCGTAATTTTTCTTCGCTGCGGCGATGCGGGCCGCGAGGACGTCCGCCTGTGCCGTGCCGCCCGCCGGGTATGCCTTTACGAAAGCGGCGTAATCCGCGTCCGCTTTCGCCGCATCATTCATGGCGAGGTGGATCTCCACGAGCATGCCGGAGGCCTGCTGCGCCCACGCCGACGGCATGCCACGGAAGCGGTCCGCCACGCTCTTCAAAAGAGGCAGCGCTTTCCCATACTCCTTTGCCTGATACGCCTGAAACGCCTGCGCCAGCTCCGGCGGCGGTGCCATGCGGACCTCCTGGATGCGCGCGAGCGGCAGTCCCTGCTCGCCAAATTCCGTCTTCACCATGAGTGAGGAGCCGCTCACCCCGATGACCTTCACGCGCTGGGCCTGGCCTCCGATGAAAACATCCGCATCCTGCTGCGCCATCGCGGCGGAAACCAGCAACAATGCGCATCCTGTGGCAGAAAGGAGTTGCTGGGTTCGGGAGGAAAAACGTAACTTCATCGGCTCGGCGGCGGGCAAGCTAGTGACGGCCTCCGGCGAAATCAACATCGAAACTTCCCCACATGGTCAATCATCTCCTCCGCCGTTATCAGCAGCCGCTGCTCATCGTTTTCACGGTGCTCCTCATCATCAGCTTCGTCGGATTTTTTAACGGAAAATTCCTCGACAAGGCGGGCGCTGGGGCCGCGGCCACCATCTACGGACGGCCCGTGTCGCAGGTGCAAAAGCTCCGCGAAGGCAGGAAATTCGAGCTCGCCCGCAGTCTCGGGATGCAGGAGATGCTCATGACCTTTGCCGGCAGGGCGCAGAGCATGGACGAGGCGATCGAGAACTTTGTCTGGAACAGCATGGTCGTCCGCCACGAGGCCGGCGCGCTCGGGATCAACGCGTCCGACGAGGAGGTGCTGGCAGCCATCCAGGCGATGCCCGTTTTCCAGGCGAACGGCGCTTTCGATCCCGCGAAGTATGCGTTGATTTTTGAAAACGCGCTCCAGCCCCGCGGCCTCGGGAAGGATCAGCTCGAGGAGCTCATCCGCGACGATCTGCGGCTGAAAAAGCTGAAGTCGCTCCTCGGCGCGACAGTCGCGCCCGGTCCCGGCGAAGTGCGCGCGGCCTACGACGAGCGCTACCAAAAGATCGAGGCGTCCGTTGTGCGCTTGAAGCTCGATGATTTTCTCGCCACCGCCACAGTCCCCGATGACGACGTGAAAAAGCTCTACGACGAGCGCCAGGCGCAGCTCAAATCCGACGAGAAGCGCAAGGTGAAGGTGGCCGCCTTCCTCCTCCAGACGACTGACAAGCCGCTCGAACCCAGGGAGCGCGCCGAGGCGCTGGGCAAGCTGCAGCGGGCCGCGGAGGACTTCTCCGCCGCGCTCGCGGACAAGGATGCGAACTTCGACACCGCGGCGGAAAAGGCCGGGGTGAAGGCAGAGGAGACGCCCGAGTTTGCGCGCCGCGAACCGCCCGCCGCGATCGGCAGTGCGGCCGCGGTCGCCGCCGCTGCTTTCAAGCTCTCGGAGAAGGCGCCCGTCAGCGATGTCATCGGCACGGACCGCGGCTACTATGTGATCCGCCTCACGGGCATCGTCGAGGCCCGCCCGCTCACATTCGAGGAGGCGAAACCGCAGCTCGCCGAGCAGCTCAAGGGCGAGCGCGCTCAGGAGGCCATGAATCTGAAGGCCGCCGAAATCCGGAACAAGATCGACGCCGCGATCAAGGCCGGCAAAACCTTTGCCGAGGCCGCCGAGGCCGCCGGGGCGAAGGCGGAGGCGTTTGGCGCATTCTCGCAGGCCGAGCCGAAATTCGAACAGCCCGACGCCCGCGAGGTGATGATGACGGCCTTTGAAATGAAGGAGGGCGCGCTCAGCCCGTTCACACCCACGGGCACCGGCGGAGACATCATCCACGTGGACAAGCGTCCGCCCGTCGATGACTCGAAATTCGACGCGCAGAAGGAATTCCTCGCGGAAAACCTCGCGCAGTTTTCGCGGGAGTCGCTTTTCGCCGAGTGGCTGAAGCTCCGGCGCGCCGAGGCGCGCATCGCAGAGCACCGGGGCTAGCCTCGCCCGCGCAAGGCATGAGCCCGGAGGTGGAGGAGCTTTTCGACGACGCCAATGGCGACCTCGCGCTCGGCGAGCTCGATGCTGCGGTGGAGAAATACGCCCGCTGCACCGTGCTCGAGCCGGACTTCTCCGATGGCTGGCACGCGCTCGGCATGGCGCTGATGAAAACCGGGCGCTACCCCGAGGCCATCGCCGCCGGCCTCCGCACCGTCGAGCTCCGGCCGAATGACCAACTCGCCTGGTCCAGCCTCTCCCTCTTCTACGTCCGCGCCGGGATGATCGCCGAAGCCGAGTCCGCCGGTGCCAAGGCGAAGATCCTCGGCTGGGGCGGGAAGCTGAAAAAAGGCTGACGTGCGATGAGCAGCGACCTTTGGCAACTCAGCGCCCCGTGGTGGCACTTCATTTTCCGCGGCGCGATCATCTTCGCCGTCGTCCTCGTCTTCCTCCGACTCTCCGGCAAACGCCAGATCGGGCAGATGACGCCATTCGATCTCGTCCTCCTGCTGCTCATCAGCAACGCCGTCCAGAACTCCATGAACGGCGGCGACAACTCCATCACCGCCGGCGTCATCCTCGCCGCCACGCTCATCGGTGCGGACGTCTTCGTCGGCTGGCTCACGCGCCGCAACCGCAAAATCGAAACGTTCGTGGAAGGCAGCGCAGAGCTGCTAGTTCACAACGGCCACATCCGCGCCGACGCCCTGCGCAAGGCCGGCCTCACCAAGCACGATCTCTTCGCCGCCCTGCGCGCGCACGACTGCGCCGAAATCGCCGAAGTCCACGCCGCCATCCTCGAAACCGACGGCCGCATCTCCGTCCTCACGCGCAAAGAACCGAAGCAAGGCTGACGCCACCGCGGGTTGCCAAGCCGCGCCGTCTCCCCCACATTGCGCGCCCGCTTTTATGGCCGAGACCTTTTTCATCACCACCGCCATCGACTACACCAATGGCGCCCCGCACATCGGGCACGCCTACGAGAAAGTGCTGGCCGATGTCCTCGCGCGCTATCACCGGCTGAAAGGCGAGGACGTTTTCTATCTCACAGGCGTCGATCAGCACGGGCAGAAGGTCCAGCAGTCCGCGGAAAAGCAGGGCGTCGCCCCGCAGCAGTTCGTCGATGACATCACCGCGAAATTCGTCGCGCTATGGGAGAAACTCGACGTCCGCTACGACCGCTGGGCAGCCACCACCGACCCGCTCCACAAGGAATGCGTCCGTGCCAATTTGCAGAAGCTCTGGGATGACAGAGATCCCGCGACGGGCGAGAGCCGATGGATTTACAAGAAGACGCAGCGCGGCTTTTACAGCGTGCGGCAGGAGCAGTTCCTCACCGACAAAGAGCGCGGACCCGACGGGCAGTTCGGCCCTGAGTGGGGCCTCGTCGAGGAGCGCGACGAGGAAAACTTCTACTTCCGCCTCACGCAGGA
>JAYTML010000110.1:0-9658 GCA_043728655.1 Chthoniobacter sp.
CTCTAGCTCCTGGCGCACGAGCATGTCGCGCTCGTCGGCCAGTCGCCAAAGCGCATCCCGGTCCACGGATTGAATGTAGCCGGTGGCCGGCGAGCTGACAGGATGCCAGGCTGTCGATTCCGCCGCGGTTGCCGGGCTGCTTTCGTCGGGCTCGCCGAGTTTCTGCGGAAAGAGCGTATCGATTGCCTCGAGCGTTTCATTCGTGATCGCATCGAGGATGTAGGACGCCTGGATCGAGGCGGCGGTGTGATGGATGAAAAAGATCAGGTAGCCGATTCCCACGAGCGCGAGCAGGACGCCGGCGAAGACGGCGATCAGCGGGACAAAGCCATCCTCATAGCCGCCCCGGATCGTACGCAGGACGATCAGGCAGTACGCGTAGATGCCGACGAAAACGCCGAGGACCGACTGGTTCGCGCGGTCGCGCATGAAGTTGCGCAGGATGCGCGGCGTGTACTGCGTGGAGGCCAGCGAGAGCGTGACGATGGTGATCGAAAACGCCACGCCAGCGACGGTGATCATCGAGCTGGCGATGGCCGTGAGCATGCTGCGCGCGCCCTCCGCGCCGGCCTTGAGAAACGGCAGCCAGCCCCACGGGCGGAGTTGATCCCCGAAGCGCTCGTCCAGCTCGACCAGACCCAGCGCGAGCCCGATCGCCGCGAGCACCAGCGCGCCTGGCACAAACCAAAGGCTCGAACGGATCTCGATCCAGAATTTGCGCATGGGCTCTCCGGGGTTTCGGCGCGGCGGCTAAGCGCGCAGCGCCGCGAGATCGGGGTCGCTTTTGGCGAAGTCGCGCATTTTTTTGTCGAGGGCGAAGCTCTTGTCGAGGTGCATGCGGGCGAGATCGAGGTGGCCGAGGGCGCACTCGTAGCAGGCGAGATTGTAGTGAAAGGTGGGCTCGGCGTGGAGCGAGTCGGGGCCGTTGAGCAGGCATTCCAGCGCCTCGTCGGTGCGGCCAAGCTCGTGAAGGCAAAAGGCCGTGTGGATAAAGCCGCTCGTCTTCCGCGGCTCGGCGCCGCAGAGGTCGAGGCTGGCGGCGAGCGCGGCCTTCCAGCGCTTTGCCTGGATCAGGATCACTGCGCGCAGTTCGAGCACGGGAGCCGTCTTCCCGGCATCCTCGGGCAGCGAGTCGAGTTCAGCGATCGCGTCGTCGTGCATCGACAGCTCGGAGTAGCCCTGCGCGGCGAGGAGCGTGCGTTCGTGGCCGTCCAGCATCACCCGAGCAATCCCTCCAGCTCCTCCACGCGCCGCGCGAAGACCCCGAGCGCGGCGGCGATCGGCTCCGGGCTGGACATGTCCACGCCCGCATCGGCGAGCGTCGGCAGCGGCATCTTCGACCCGCCGGAGCGGAGGAAGCCGAGGTAGCGCTCCACATCGCCGCCGCCGAGCACCTGCTGCGAGAGCGCGACCGCCGCGCTGATGCCGGTCGCGTATTTATAGACGTAAAAGGCGCTGTAGAAATGAGGGATGCGCAGGCACTCCAACTCCAGCTCCGTGTCGATGGCAAACTCCGCGCCGAAATACGTGTCGAGCAGCCCGCGGTAGGTCGCGCGGAAGCTGTCGAGCGTCAGCGGCTCGCCGGCTTCCTCCATGGCGTGGATGAGCTTTTCAAACTCCGCAAACATCGTCTGCCGGTAGATCGTCCCGCGGATGTCGTCGATCTGGCGGTTGATCAGGTAGGCGCGCATCCGCGGGTCGGTCGTCTCGGCGAGGAGATGGTGGGTGAGCAGCTCTTCGTTAAAGGTGCTGGCCACCTCCGCGAGGAAGATCGGGTAGTTGTAATCCTGGAAGCGCTGCGTGCGCTGGGCGTACCAGGTGTGCATCGAGTGGCCGGCCTCGTGTGCGAGCGTGTACACCTCGGAATACACGTCGCGCTTGTAGTTCATCATGATGAACGGCGGGTTTCCGAAGCTCGACGAGCTGAACGCGCCGCTGCGCTTGCCCTTGTTTTCGTAGCGGTCGCACCAGCGCCCGCGCAGGCCGGTGCTGAGCGCGCTCACGTATTCGCCGCCGAGCGGTGCGAGCGACGCCAGCACCTGGTCGCAGGCCGTGTCCCACGGCACGTCGGTCTCGATCTTGTCCACGATCGGCACGTAGGTGTCGTAGGCGTGGATCTCATCGAGCTTCAGCATGCGGCGGCGGAGCGCGTAGTAGCGGTGCAGCGCGGGGAGATTTGCGCGGACGGTCGAGATGAGGTTGTCGTACACGCTCACCGGCATGTCGTCGGAGAAAAGCGCGGCCTCGCGGGCGGTCGGGTAGTTGCGCGCGCGGGCGTGAAAAACGTCGGCCTTCACCGAGTTCGCGAGCGTGGAGGCGACGGTGAATTTGTGCGCGTCGAACTCCGCGTAGAACGCCTTGAAAGCGCGCCGCCGCACGTCCGCGTCGCGTTTCACGAGGAACGACGAGAAGCTGCTCTGGCTCAGCTCGCGCTCGACACCGTTTTCGTCCGCGACCTTGCCGAAGGTCATATCCACATTCGTGAGCTGCGAGAAAGTCTCGCCGTGTCCGCGCAGCGCGCTGTGGCCGAGGGCGAGCAGGCGCTCCTCATTCGCCGTGAGCGTGTGCGGCTTGAAGCGGCGCTGCTTGCGCAGGGCGATGACCCACTCGGCCAGCGCCGGATCTTTCAGAAAGGCCTCGAAGGTCGCGTCGTCGAGCGCCTGGATTTCCGGCGCGACAAAGGCCGTGGCCTCGCCGATGCGCGTCATCAGATTCTCAAACTGCGCTTCCCGCGCGAGATGCTCCGCATTCGAGCTGTCGCCGGAAGTGAGCAGGCTGGCGTAGTGGCCCAGCCGCTCGATCTGCAGGCTCAGATCCCTGTCGAATTCCAGCACCGCGCGCAGCGTCGCCGCGGACTCGCCCACGCGGCCCTTCCACTGCGCTGCCGCCGTATAGTCGCGCTGCACTTTCTCAAACCCCGCCTGCCAGTCCTGAGGCGCAGCGTAGAGCAGCGAGAGGTCCCATGTGTCGCCCGGTGCCACCTGATCCCGCGTGGGGATCGCGCCCGTGCCGCCGTCGTCTTTGTCGTGAAAAATCATGGTCATAAGTCAGTGTGCGTGTCCGTGGTCGCCGGGCGTGTCGTCCTCGAAATCCACCGTGCGCACGCGCTTGGCCATGCGCGTGGCCTCGACCTGCACGCGGAATTTGTCCGGCAGCGCGAGCGAGCCGGGCACGCAGTCGATGACCACGCACGGCGTCGATGTGTCGGAGGTGATGATGTGGATGTTTTCCAGCCCGAACAGCCGGGTCCAGAACGGACGCGTGACCTGTAGATCGCGGACGCGGTAGAGCTCCAGCGTGTCGGAGGTTTTGCTCAGGATGCCGTGCTCCGTGATGAGACGCTCATTCGTCAGGCGGAAGGTCGTCGTCTTCACCACCAGCCAGCGGTAGATCGCCCAAGGGATCGGCAGCACGAGGATGCAGGACACGAAGGGCCAGAAATTCTTCACCTGCGAAGAGTGGCCCTGCCAGATGGTTTGTTCAGACATGGCGGCGAAATTACGCAGCCGCGTCCGGCGGTGCAAGACGCGCGGTTACTCCGGCAGTGCGAGCCACGCCTTGTCGAGTGTGAGCGTCTTTTCCTTGAGCGCGGGATCGAGGTATTTAAGGCGGACCGGGCCAAACGCGTCGCGGATCATCCGCGCGCAGTCGTCGCCCGCGCGGCCCACGGTCAGCTCGCCATTGATCTCCGTGACCACGCAGCCCACCGCCAGCCCGCCGCGCGATGCCGGGGAGTCCGGCAGCAGCGTGGAGATCACCGCGCCCTGAGCCGCGCCGGTTTTCTCAAAACCCACGCCCACGCCGAAAATCAGCCGCTTCTGCAAGGACGGGCGCAGCGTGGAGATTGGCGGCGGTGGCGTCGCGCGCATCGTTGGGAGCTTCGGGGCCTCCGGCACGCTGGCGGAAAGCGCGCCTGTCAGCGTGAGGACGGCGGCGATTTCAACGCAGAGACGCAGAGACGCAGAGAAGGGAAATGCGCGCCGGTTCCAGTCCGTTGCGGAGCCGGCTCCCCGACCTCTGCGCCTCTGCGTCTCTGCGTTAGAAAATGGACCCATCGTTTTGGGGGCGTATCGCACCGGCATCTAGGTCCGTTTGATGAGCAGCGATTTCAGTTCCGTCATCTCCTCCATCGCGTAGCGCACTCCCTCGCGGCCAAAGCCCGAGTCCTTGATCCCGCCGTAAGGCATGTTTTCCACGCGGAAAGTCGGCACCTGATTGATCAGCACGCCGCCCACATCGAGCGCATCGAAGGCGCGCAGGGCCAGTGTCAGATCGCGAGTGAAAACGCCGGCCTGCAGGCCGAAGTCCGACGCGTTCACAAACGCCAGCGCCTCCTCAAAATCCGTGTAGCGGTGCAGCGTCATCACCGGCGCGAAGGCCTCCTCCGCGCAGATCGCCAGGCCCGGGTCCGCATTCTCCAGCACCGTCGCCTCCAGGCAGCGCCCGCGCGTTTCCCCGCCGCAGACCAGCCGCGCGCCCGCAGCAAGCGCCGCTGCGATCCGCTCCCGCACAGCCTCCAGCGCCTCCGGCGTGATCATCGGCCCCACCACCGTCGTCCGCTCCCACGGGTCGCCGGTCATTACTTTCGCGGCGATGTGCGCCACCAGCGCCGCCTTGAATTCTTCGAACCGCGACTCATGCACCACCACGCGCTGCACGCTGATGCATGACTGCCCGGCATACGCGAACGCCCCCGTCGCGATCATCGGCACCGCTGCCGCCAAGTCCGCATCCGCATGCACGATCACGCCCGCATTGCCGCCGAGTTCGAGCGTGATCCGCTTCTTTCCGCACAGCTCCTTCAGCCGCCAGCCCACCGCCGGGCTGCCGGTGAAAGTCACCTTCTTCACCCGCGCATCC
This sequence comes from Chthoniobacter sp., assembly GCA_043728655.1. Classification (GTDB taxonomy): domain Bacteria; phylum Verrucomicrobiota; class Verrucomicrobiia; order Chthoniobacterales; family Chthoniobacteraceae; genus Chthoniobacter. The sequence goes on from JAYTML010000110.1 coordinate 4,861, forward strand.
GTCACGAGCTGCGCCGCATCCTCGTTCGAGCATGTCACGAAATTCATCTGCCCCGCCGGCACGCCCGCCTCATGCAGCACCTCCGCCAGCAGGAGCGCCGTCAGCGGCGTCTTCGTCGCGGGCTTCACCACCATCGTATTGCCCGTCGCCAGCGCGGGCGCGACTTTGTGCGCCACGAGATTGAGGGGGAAATTGAACGGAGTAATCGCCGCGATGACTCCGAGTGGAAAGCGCCGCGCCAGCCCGAGATGCCCGTCCCCGCTGGGAAAGGCGTCCACCGGCAGCAGCTCGCCGTGCGCCCGGCGAGCCTCGTCAGCCGCCGCCGTGAAAGTCATCCCCGCGCGGTCCACCTCCGCCTCGGCGAAAGTCACCGGCTTTCCCGCCTCGCTCACGATCGTCGCCACGAAATCCGCCTTCCGCGCCACGATCGCTGCCGCGATCCGCAGCAGCAGATCCGCCCGGGCGTGCCCCGCGGTCCCGCGCACTTTCGGAAATGCCGCCTCCGCCGCCGCCAGCGCGCGGTCGATCTCCGCCGCGCCGCCCATCGGCACGCGGGCGATCTCCTCGCCGGAAAATGGATTCGTCACCGGGGCGGTCGCGCCGGTTTCGACCCACTCGCCGCCGATCAAAAGCCGGGAAGGTAATGCTGCGCTCATGGGCGAAACATAACGCGCCCCGCCGGTGTTGCGCCAGCGGCGAAGCGATGTGGATCCCGTGCGGCTCTCCGTCGGAGCGGCGTTCGCATGCCTGCTGGACAGATTTCGCCCCGCTACCTCGCCTCGTCCTCCTCATGGTTGATGATCCGCGCTGTGACGAAGATCAGGAGATTGCGCTTTTCCGCCGCGCCGCTGCGCTGGCGGAAAAGGCGGGCGACCACTGGGATGCGACCGAGGACGGGCACGCCGTCGCTGGGCTGGATGACGCCGCCGATTACGGTCGTCTGGCCATCGCTCACGGTCACATTCGTCGTCGCCTGGCGTCCGAGCGCGAAGCGTGCGCCGACGTTGAACTCGCCGAATGTCGTGCCGCCGAAATTCGTGATGAGATGGACTTCGGAGAACACGTCAAAGCCGGGACCCACTTTCCTTTTCAATCCCAACCCCACGTCGATGACGGCTGTAGTGTCTGGAAAAAGCACGCCGCCGCCGAGCGAGGCGGTGGGCGTGACCGGCCAGCGGCCCGGAAGTTCGCCAAAGATCGATCCCGTCACGAGTCCCAGGGTTTCCCGCCCGCCCAGCACTTCGCCGCGCACGTTCACGCCCCAGTTGGGATTGAACATGTAGTTCACCCGCATGCCGCCGCCGCCCGCGGCATCGCCGAGCCGGTTGAAGTCGCGCATTTCGGACACCCGGTTCGTGCGCTGGAAGTTTTCCTCGGTCTGGATGTCGCGGACCTCCTCGCGGGTTCCGCGTTGCTGCCCGTTGTCGAAAGGCACGAGCACCGTCTCCTGGCGGGTGACGACGCGCTTGCCATTGACCGTCACCTCCCGGGTCGTCCGCTCACTGCCCTCCACATTGCCAAACGCCACCGTGCCGAACGCGTCGATGGACCAGGGCCTGAATTCGATGACCTCCGGCGTGACGGTCATCCCGATGTATCGATCACTCGAAGCCTTCGGTTCCACCTTCAGGTTTACCCCCACGTCCCGCAGGATGCTTCCCACGGCCTGCTGCGCGCTGCGCGCTGCGTGTGGTCACGCGCGGTTCGCCGCCGAGCGCAGCGTCCTGCGATCCCTTCAAAATATCGGTCGAAAGCCACACCCGGATGTCGCCGGTCGCGGGCATATTTGCCGGCGGGTTCACGGGAAATGTTCCGATAGCCATCGGACTCGACCCGCGAGGCTGGATGAGCTGGGGGGAGACCGACGTGGCAAAATCGCAGATCCACTCGAAGCCGAGTTCCTTCGTGTTGGCGCGCGAAGTTTCGACAAACTTGGCCTCGATTTCGATCATGGGCGCGGAAATCTCCCGCGCGTTTGCGGTCGGCGCCGCAAGCCGGCCAATGGCCAGCGTGACGACGAGTGGAAGTGCGATGGATGTGATGGAGAGGCGTGTTTTCATGGTGCTGATGCTGGGTGGGCGTGGTGTTCTTTTCGGACGGGAAATGAAAACGGACCGCGGTGGAGTCACCGGTCCCGGTCGCCGCGGTAGGCGCCGGGTTGCGGCAGAGAATCGCAACCGATCCCGCGCCGCACCAGCATAGAATCTATTGCGCCCAAGGGAACGCCGCCGCGGGAGTTGTCAGCCTGCCGGGGTTTCGCTTCAGTGAAGCCGGCCCCTCCCATCCCACCAAATCTCCGTGAACTCAGGCACCCCGGCCCGCCGTTCCCATCTCACCGCCTCCCTCGCCGCAATCCTCATCGTGGGCGCGGCGCTCGCGCTCGGGCTCGTCTGGTGCCAGGGCATCGAGCATCGCTACGTGCACGAGCTCGCGGGAGATTTCTCCGACGCCAAACTCCAGGGCCTCGCACTTCAGCGGGCGGCGATCTCCGAGGACGACCTGCTTCTGCTCTACGGCAGCTCCGAGCTGGTGAAAGAGATGCCGAACAAGGCGAGCGAGTTTTTCCGCGAATACCCCACCGGGTTCCGCGTGTTTGCCGTGGGGAAGCCGGGGACTACCGCGCTGGCGGTGATGCAAAAGCTCGCTGCGATCGGTCCGGAACTGCGCGGGCGAAAGGTCGCCATTTCCCTCTCGCCGAGCTCCTACTTTGCCGAGGAGGTGGATCCCGGATACTACGCGGGAAACTTCTCAGACCTGCACGCCACGGAAGTCGCCTTTTCCACGGCTCTCAGCCCCGGCCTCAGGCGCGATGCCGCGCGCCGGATGCTGGAATACCCGAAGACCCTGGATGACAACTGGCTTCTGCAATTCGTCCTCGCCCGCGTGGCCGGGGACACGCCGCTCGACCGCGCTCTCTACGTGGCGATTCTCCCGCTCGGAAAGCTGCAGGCGCTTATTGCCCGGGCACAGGATCATTTTGCGGCGGCCGGGCACATCGTCGATTCGCGGCTTCGCGAGGATGCGGTGTTGCAGCCGGGAAGGAAGAAGCTCAACTGGGATGACATTTTCAAACGCGCCGAAGTCATTGCGAAAACGATGCGCTCCACGGCCAAGAAGTCGCCCGCGCCCGCGCTGGTGAAGCGTCCGCGTGGGTCGCGGGACAAGGTCTTTCTCCAGACGCTCGAGCGCGCAGACGAGTGGTCGGACTTTGAGCTGGCGCTCCGGGCACTCCAGGAACTCGGGGCCAGGCCGCTGATCCTGAGCATGCCGGTGCACGGCCCGGAACTGGAGGCGATGGGCGTCTCCGCCGAAGCCCGCCATGCGTACCTCGCGCGCCTGCGCGATCTCACGGCGCGATACCGGGTGCCGCTTGTTTACTACGGCCAGGGCGAGGAGGACCCGAATTTCTTTTACGACAGCCTCGACCACCTTGGTGCGAAAGGCTGGATCTACTACAACCAGACGCTCGACGACTTTTTCCACGACCGCCTGACACTTCCCTGACTCCCATGACCGCCACAGAATCCACCGACAAGATCCTCACCGTCCTCGCCGAAGTCGCCGAGACCGACGAGGTGCGCACCAACCCCGACCTCGCCCTCTACGACCTGCAAATCCTCGACTCGATGAAAACCGTGCAGCTCATCGTCGCGCTCGGCCAGGAGGTCGGCGTGGAAATCTCGCCCGCGGAATTCGAGCGCGAGGCGTGGGCCACGCCGCGCAAGCTGGTCGAGGACGTGCTCCGCCGCCTCACGGCATGAAGGCCGCGCAGGCCTGGCTGGAGGCTCATCCGCAGACGCGCGCCGCGCTCCTCACCCTCTACTATCTGGCGATCATCGCCGGCCTTATCGCCATCTACGGCCGCGGCGATTTCTCGACGCCGCCTTTCGTTTACCAGGAGTTTTAGCCCATGCATCTGATCGAGCAGATCGACCGCTGGGGCCACCTTTTCCCCGACAGGCCCGCGCATATCAGCGACGCCCGCGTCCTCACCTACGGCGAACTCCTCGTCCGGTCCGATGCCGTGGCCGCATGGCTCGACGCCGAGTTGGGCGAAAGCCGCACGCCAGTCGCCGTCCGCGGCCACAAGGAGCCCGAGATGCTCGTCGCCTTTCTCGGCGCCGTGAAAAGCGGCCGCCCGTACGTGCCGATCGATATCTCGATCCCCGTCCAGCGCGTGGACCGGATCGTCTCCTGCGCCGGCGCCGCGCTCACGCTCACGCCCGAGCGCGTCGATGACATCGTGGCCGAAGGCCGCACCTACCAGGCGCGTCGCGCCGCGGAGAGCGATCCGTTTTACATCCTCTTCACCAGCGGCAGCACCGGCGAGCCAAAGGGCGTCGTCATCACCCACGCGAATCTCAGCCACTTCGTCTCGTGGATGCTCGCCGAGCAGCACTTCCTGCCCGGCGAGGAGACCTTTCTCAACCAGGCGCCGTTCTCCTTCGACCTCTCGGTAATGGACCTCTACGCGAGCCTGGCCACCGGCGGCACGCTCTTCAGCATCACGAAAGATCACGTCGCCAATCTGAAGGCGCTCTACGCCGCCTTTCACGTCTCCGGCGTCACGACCTGGGTCTCCACGCCGTCCTTTGCGCAGATGTGCATGATCGAAAAAAGCTTCACCGAGACGATGCTCCCCAGGCTCCGCCGCTTCCTTTTCTGCGGCGAGACGCTCGCGCCCGAAACCGCCTCGCAGCTCCTCGAACGCTTCCCGCAGGCCGAGGTCTGGAACACCTACGGCCCGACCGAGGCGACCGTCGCCACGACCTCCGTCCGCATCACGCGCGAGGTGGTG
>JAYTML010000111.1:0-1878 GCA_043728655.1 Chthoniobacter sp.
AAGCTGCGCCAGGGCGCGGAGGGCGCGTCGCCTTTCCAGATGCCCGGCGACGACGTGATCCAGCCGGGCAACCACTGGCTGCGCGCGATGGACTGGCGCTCCGGCCGCCGGCACATCTACACCGCCGACCGCACGGCCCGCTCCGCCAATGCCGGCGCGGCGATGAGCGGGCGCTACGAGCTGTGGCTGTTCCCGATCCTGATCAAAGGCGAGGGCGGCCCCGTGGTGAAAAACGTGGAGGTGAAAGCGGACGGCGCCGTCGTATATCACAAGGCCGGGCCGTGGCGCTCGCTCACGCTGCTGCTGCCGCAGAATGAACCGGGGCACCGCTACGAGCTGAGCGTGGACGGGCGTCCGCCGGTGCTGCTCGATGCCGGGCTGCAGGCCGTGAAGCTCGGCAATCCGCGCGAGATGCTTTTCGCGATGAAGACGACGCTCGCCGGCGACGGGCCGCGGATCACGGTGCAAAACCTCGCGCGTCCCGAGCGCTTCCCGAACCCGAAGGAATGGGCCGCCGACCTCGCCGCGCTCGCGCAGCCGTGGCCGGTGCCGCCCGTGCCGGAGCCGCTCGCCGGGCTGGCGCGGCATTTCGGGAAAGACGTCGCGCGCTCTCCGCTCACGCTCTACGCGGCGGCGCTCCCGCACGGGAGGAGCGGCGGGTTTTTCAAGAAAGGCGACAACGCCGCCGACTACGCCGCGCGCGTCGCGGATCTCGGCTACGACACGATTTTCGATCCCGCGCTGGGGCTTCCCGCGCCCGGCGATCCCGAGAGCTTCGAGCAGCGCGCGGATGCGCTCGTGCGCCGCGGCGTGCGGCTCGGCCTGCAATATGACAACCGCTGGAGCCGCCCCTCGCTCCAGCATCCGAACGTCGCCTTCTTCGCGCACACGCTGCCGGACTGGCACGCGCCGCTCTACCGCAGCCTCTCGCTGGCGGCGCAGCGCTTTGCGCGGCTGCCGGGTTTCGCCGGCTTTGACATCGGCTCGGACAATGGCGGCTACGTCTCCCACTGGCAGTGGGCGCCGCCGATTCCCGACCGTCCGTGGGGGGAGGCGATGAGCGCCTTTCTCGACTCGCCGCAGCCGCGCATTCCCCGCGCAGCGAGCCTCGGTCCGCGTGAGCTGCCGTACGAGGAGCCGGTGAAAACGCAGGCGGAATTCATCAAGCACGTCGAGCACTACGACACGTCTTTCCGGCAGTACGGCTACTTCGCCGAGGCCGTGCGCGAGGTCGATCCGGCGCTGGTTTTCACGACGGGATCGTATGGAAGCTCGCCCGGCGCCGGCGGGCGCGGCGGCTGGCCGTGGGCGAGCATCCCGGGCCGGATCATGTTCGAGGGGCTGGCCACCCAGCAGGCGTATGACTGGAACGAGCTCCGCGCCTCGAAGCCAATGCACAACGTCGCGCTCACCGATCGCATCCGCAGCTACGCGCCCACGAAGCGGACGTGGACGATCCTGGACAACTTCCAGTTCCTGTTCGGCCGCGAGGCATTCCAGCGGGCCGCCGCGCTCGCCCTCACGCGCGGCGTGCAGGGCATCGGCACGAACTTTCTCGCCAGCTCCGCCGGCGAAGGCGCGCGGCCGGACGTGGCCGCGTGGCAGCAGGAGCTGAATGCGTGGATGCGGAAATACGGCGGCGTCTACGCGCGCACCGAGCCGCAGCCGGTGATCGGCATTTTCTTTGGCCACCTCCAGACCGTGCAGCGCCGCATCCTCGCCGGTGAGGACGCGAGCCCGGAGGCGCTGCTCAAGGGCTCGCACGAGGGCAAGGTCACGGAGGCGCTTTTCCTCTGCCATGCCGCGGGCTGGCCGGCGCGGGTCATCACGTACCAGGAGCTCCGGCGCGGCCCGCTCCCGCCCTCGATGAAAGCGATC
>JAYTML010000112.1:0-2817 GCA_043728655.1 Chthoniobacter sp.
ATCCTTATTCCCGTCGATCCCGCGCTCCGCCGCGCCGCCGTGGCCGGTGCTCGATTGCGTGGCCTTGCCGTCGCGGGCGATGTTTTTGACGCCGCTGAACACCTCCACCTCCGCGAGCGTGAGGACGCGCTTATCACCCGGCAGTTCGATGCGAACGAACCGCACCGGCTTGCCCGCCGCCTTCGCCAGCGCTTCGCTGGTCGTCGATGCAGCCGCGGCTGCCGGAGCGGCCTTGGCCTCCGGCTTTGCGGCAGCAGGCGCCGACACCACGCCTGTCGACGGGCTCTTGCCGAGCGCGTAGTCATCCGGCTTGCAGTTCAGCGCCTTCCACTCCTCGTTCTTCAGGTTGCCGTAGAAAGTCGGTTCGAACTTATCCACGAAGGCCACATCCGCCTTTGCCGGCACCTTCTGCCCCGTGAGATGCAGCGCCGCATTCACGATCATCCGGCGCAGACCTTCATCCGCAAAATCCACCGACGCCCCGAGCGTCGTGCAAAGCGCCTGGCCCTTGGTCGTGCCATTCGGCGCGGTGTATTCGCGCAGCCACGCGAGCGGCATCATCGGATCGTTCTTCGTCCCCTCCACGTTCTTCGACGCCGGATCGAGCGACTCCGTCACCGCGCCGCGGAGCAGGATCGCCGCGGTTGTCTGGTCCAGATTCGCGATGCCATAGACATCCGACGTCGCGAAAATCTCACCCACCCCGCGCAGCACTTCGTGCGAACCATTCGAGGTCACCACCACACCCCGCGTCCCCTCTTTCTTGTGCGCCCCATGATGGCTCACCCACTTCTCACCGAGAATTTTCAGCCCAAACTCCGCCCACTTGAATTCACCCGTCTTAGCATCGCCTGTGAACGCATGCGTCGCCGTGCGGAAGCCGATCACCGGCTTGCCCGCGTTGAGGAACTTAGCGAAGTGCGCGATCTGATCGTCCGGCAACTGCCGGAAGCGCGTCCCGATGATCAGCAAATCCGCCGAGTCCAGCGCCTCGGTGCCGGGGAGGTTCTTCTGATAGTTCGAGTCGATGTAACCCCCGTCCGGATTGATCGCGAAAAGGACCGTGCAATCAAACCCGTGCTTCTGGCTCAGAATCTTTGCCAGCATCGGGCAGCTCTCCTCCGAACGGTATTCCTCATCGCCGGAAACGAGGACGATCTTTTTGCCATTGGCCGTTCCAGCCTTGGGCGGGAGGTGCAGCCAGTCCGCGGCGAGGCTGGACGAGTAAAGAAGGGCGAGGAGGGCGGCGGCGAGGGCGCAGTGTTTCATGATGGATTCAAAAGCCTGCGGGGAGGCGGATCTGGGAGCTGAGATTGGTTGATGGTTCCGACCTAGATGATGCTGGCAGCGAAATGATGGCAAGAGAATCGATGGTAAAACCAGCCGCCACTCCGCTCCCGCGGCCCTCCGGCACCGCGTCCCGCAACGCAAAGAACAAGATCGCCGACGACCAGATCTTTCCCGCCGTCGTGCTGGAAAAAACCAGCCGCCTGCAGATCGCTGGCTGACGGAATGATGAACCGCAGCTAAGGTTCACCAAGTTAATGAACGCAAGATCGCCCGTCATTTCCCCCGCGCAGTTTGATGCGGTCATCTTTGATCTCGATGGCGTGGTGACCAAGACCGCGCGGGTTCACGCCGCCTCCTGGAAGCTGCTCTTCGATGAGTTTCTCCGCACGCGTGCGGAGCGGGAGGGCTCGCTGTTTCGTCCGTTTGATGCGGGGGATGAATACCTGCGCTACGTGGATGGCAAACCGCGTTACGACGGGGTGCGGAGTTTTCTGGAATCGCGCGGGATTCTGCTGGAGTGGGGCTCGCCGGATGATCCGGCGGACGCCGAAACGGTGTGCGGCCTCGGCAACAGGAAGAACGGTTTTTTCCGCGCGGAACTCGCCAAGCACGGCGTGGAGCCTTACGCGACGACGATCCGTTTCATCCATGAACTGCAGGCGTGCGGGATCAGGACGGCGGTGATTTCTGCGAGCAAAAACTGCGCAACAGTGCTCGATGCGGCGGAGGCGACCGACCTTTTCGAGGTGAAGGTGGATGGCGTGGAATCGGCGCGTCTCGGTATCAAGGGCAAGCCCGCGCCGGACATTTTCCTCGAAGCCGCCCGGCGGCTGGGTGTCAACCCGGCGCGGACGGTGGTGGTGGAGGACGCGCTTTCCGGCGTGCAGGCGGGGCGGGCGGGCGGATTTGGCTGCGTCATCGGCGTGAATCGCGGAGGCGATCCCGCGCGGCTCGCGGAGAATGGGGCGAGCGTCGTGGTTTCGGATCTGGCCGAGATCGGCGTGAATGCGTGCATCGATTCGCGGCAGCTGCCGTCCGCGCTTGAACGGCTCGACGACATCACGGGCGGCGCAGAGCGGCGCCTGGCGGTCTTTCTCGACTACGATGGCACGCTGACCCCCATCGTCCCACGGTCGGAGGACGCCGTGCTCGCGCCAGATGTGCGGAAGACGGTGGCTGCGCTCGCGCAGCTTTGCACGGTCGCGATCATCAGCGGCCGCGATCTGGCGGACGTGCGGCACCTGGTCGGCGTGGAAGGCATCATCTACGCGGGCAGCCACGGCTTCGACATCGCGGGACCGGAGGGCTCCCTGGCCCACAGCAGCGAGCGCGATGCATTCCTGCCGCTGCTGGCCGAGGTGGAGGGTGAATTGCGGAGCGACCTTGCGGGAATCTCCGGCGCGCAACTGGAGCGCAAAAAGTTCTCCCTCGCGGTGCATTATCGCAACGTGGGGGACGCGGATCTCGACGCGGTCGAGGCGGCGGTCGCGGTCGCACTGGCGCGGCATCCGCGGCTGCGCGATCTGC